>JAJUJH010000022.1 GCA_029265435.1 Clostridiales bacterium | reverse complement strand
GGGTGGTGAAAAGCCTGCGCGAGAGGGATATCGATGTCACTGTCGTGGACGATGGCAGCGGTGCGGATTACGCGCATGTATTCGAGCAGGTTTCAAAGATGGGCGTCTGTCTGCTTACGCATCAGAAGAACAGGGGCAAAGGCGCGGCTCTGAAGACCGGCATTGCGCATATTGACAAGCAGACCGGCGTCAAGGGCATCGTTACGGCGGATGCCGATGGACAGCATACGCCGCATGATATCGGCCTTGTGATTGAGACGATGAAGCGGCATCCGGATACGATGGTGATCGGGGCGCGTTCGTTTTCCGGCGATGTGCCTGCCCGTTCGCGCTTTGGCAACACGATGACGCGGGGCATATTCCGTTTGGCGACGGGCATAAAGGTGACGGATACACAGACAGGGCTGCGCGGCCTTCCGAGAAATCTGTTCAAGGAGCTCATGGCGCTTGAGGGCGACCGTTACGAGTATGAGATGAGCATGCTGCTTAATATGGAACGGTGGGGAGTCAAATATATCGAAGTGCCCATTGAAACGGTGTATATCGAAGACAATAAAAGCTCGCATTTCCATCCGCTTCGCGATTCGTGGCTGATATATGGCAAAATACTCAAATTTATCGCATCGTCGGCGGCATCGTTTGTTGTGGATTACAGCCTTTTTGCGCTGCTGAGCCTTGCGTTTCATCTCGATTACTGGCTGAGCTATTTTCTCGCAAGGGCGGTCAGCTCGTTCGTCAACTTCATGCTCAACCGGCATGTCGTATTTTCCCGCGGCGGGAAAAGCAGCGTGATCAAGTACTATCTTCTGGTAATCGCCGTGATGGGTATCGGCATAGGCGGCGGGAAACTGTTTACGCTGCTTGGCATACCGGATCTGCTCGCTAAGATATGCATCGATTTGCCGCTGTTTTTTGTGAGTTATACGGTGCAGAGAAAGCACATATTCAAATAAAGGAGCGTGCGGCGGAGGGGAGAGCGGATTCGTCGGTGTCAGGCACGAAAAAACGAGCGCCGAATAAGATAATCAGGGTATACTGCCGCCCGATTACCTGTTCGGAGCTGAATGATGACATGGTATGAACCGCCGCCGCGCAGCGAAAAGAAGCATTTGCGCGGTTCGCTCGATACGGATAACAATGACGATAAGGGCTTATGCGCGTCGAAAAGCTGGCTTGAAACGCTGCCGTCGAAGTCCGGCCTTGTGCTTGCGGCCATACTGGCCGATATCATGACGGAAGGGCTGACGCCGGAGCAGGAGAATATTCTTGGCAATTTTGTATCGGCCGTGGGTTCGCTGATATCCTATAAAGCGGCGCGCGATGACGCGGGAGATGACTCGCGTTAAACGAAAAAACGCCGGAAAACAGGACAAGCCTTGCGTTTTTATGTGGATTCTTTGTGATACAATTTAACGGCCGATGATGATTCCGCAAGAAATTAAAAAAAAACTTTCATTAGGGGATTCTTTTTTTCACAAAAAGCGGTTATAATATGAACAATACGGTTTTATCGCGAATCAAAAGGAAATTTTGATTTTTCGAAAATTCAAAAAGAGGTGAGGGGTAAAATGACAAAGACAACGAACAAAAAGCTTTTGGCGTGGGTCGACGAAGTGGCCGAGCTGTGCCAGCCGGACCGCGTGTATTGGTGCGACGGTTCCGACGAGGAAAACGAGAGGCTCCTCAAAGAGATGGTGGATTCGGGCGCGGCTACAAAGCTGAATCCCGAAAAACGTCCGGGATGCTATCTGTTCCGCAGCGATCCGTCAGACGTGGCGCGCGTTGAAAACAGGACGTTTATTTCGTCGGTGAAGGAAGAGGACGCCGGGCCGACAAACAACTGGATCGATCCCGTCGAGCTGAAAAAGACGATGACAGAACTGTATAAAGGATGCATGAAGGGCAGAACGCTCTATGTGATTCCGTTCTCGATGGGCCCGATCGGCTCTCCGATATCCAAAATCGGCGTGGAGATCACAGACAGCCCGTATGTTGTGGTCAACATGCGCATCATGACGCGCATGGGCCAGAAGGTTCTCGATGCGCTGGGCGACGGCGAGTTCGTGCCATGCCTGCATTCGGTGGGCGCGCCGCTTGCGGAAGGCCAGAAAGATGTGCCGTGGCCGTGCGCGCCGATCGAGCAGAAATATATCAGCCAGTTCCCCGAAGACAGAGCGATATGGTCTTACGGCTCGGGCTACGGCGGCAACGCGCTGCTCGGCAAGAAGTGTTTTGCGCTTAGGATCGCTTCCGTACAGGCAAGAGACGAGGGATGGATGGCCGAGCATATGCTGATATTGAAGCTGACCAATCCCGAAGGCAAGGTCAAATATGTGACCGGCGCTTTCCCAAGCGCCTGCGGCAAGACAAACCTTGCAATGCTGATCCCGACGATACCGGGCTGGAAGGTGGAAACCATCGGCGACGATATCGCATGGATGAAGTTCGGCGAAGACGGCCGTTTGTACGCGATCAATCCCGAATACGGATTCTTCGGCGTTGCACCGGGCACATCAATGCATTCGAATCCCAACGCGATGCACAGCACGGAGAAGAATACGATATTCACAAACGTGGCGCTCACGGACGACGGCGATGTGTGGTGGGAAGGCATTGATGCCGAAGCCCCCGCTCATCTGATCGACTGGAAGGGCAAGGACTGGGCGCCCGGTTCGGAAACGCCCGCCGCTCATCCGAACGCGCGTTTTACGGCGCCTGCCGCCCAATGTCCCGCGATCGCTCCCGAATGGGAAGATCCGAAAGGCGTGCCGATTTCGGCGATCCTCATCGGCGGACGCCGCCCAAGCACCATTCCGCTCGTACACGAGAGCTTTTCATGGCAGCACGGTGTGTTCCTCGGCTCCATCATGGGCAGCGAGATTACGGCTGCGGCCATATCCGCAAAGATCGGCCAGGTCCGCCGCGATCCGTTCGCGATGCTGCCGTTCATCGGCTACAACGTCTGCGATTACCTGCAGCACTGGCTTGATATCGGCGAAGCGGCGGATGCCGACAAGCTGCCGAAAATCTTCTACGTCAACTGGTTCCGCAAGGACAAAAACGGCAAATGGCTGTGGCCGGGCTTTGGCGAAAACAGCCGCGTGCTCAAATGGATATTCGAGCGTACCGACGGCACCGGCAAAGCGCAGAAGACCGCGATCGGGTATATGCCCACGATAGACGCGCTGGATACCGCCGGCCTTGATGTGAGCGAAGCCGATATGGCCGAGCTCCTGAAGATCGAGAAAGAGAACTGGCTTGCCGAAATCGAATCCATCAAGGAACATTACAAGACCTACGACCAGCCCACAAAGAAAATGCCCAAGGCGCTTTACGACGAGCTGGCCGCTCTTGAAGAAAGAGTCAAGGCAATGTAAGCAAACAAGAAAAAGGGGCAGGTATGATGTTCATACCCCCCCTTTTTTTTGTACGGCTTATTCCGCCTTGAGCTTTTTGATGCGCCATATGCTGAGCGCCAGCGCTGCCGTTATGAAGCCCGCGAGCACCAAAAGCGCCGCGCCGTCAAGGCCGCCGTCGTTGAGCGCTTGAAAGCCCCAAGCGGCGGGCAGAATCCTGCCGATGGTCTGCAGCGCATCCGGCAGCATACCGGCGGGGAACATGATGCCCGAAAGCATGACGGACGGCAGGAATATAAGCTGCGATATCATGGTGAGCTTTGCGACGCTTTTCAAAAGCAAACCGAGCAGCGTACCCACACAAAGACAAGCCGCAATGAATACCGCAAGGGATGCAAAATACGCGGGTGTGGATGCCGGGATACTGGCATGAAACAGAATCGGAGCGAGCAGATAGATGAGCAGGCTCATCATCAGCAGATGAACCATGCCTGAAATAAGATTGTTCACTGCCGGCGTCCAAAGCGGAATGCCGCCCACTCTGTACGCTTTTTTCACCTCGCCGCCGTACATTTCGATCAAAGGTGCGGGTGCACCCAAAAAAGCCCCCATTGATACGCCGAACACCGTCATCGCGGGAATCAGCGTTTTGTACGCTTCGGGATTGATGGACGTGAATATGCCGCTTATGAAAAGAAAGAACACCAGCGGCACCGCATAGTAAGTGAGCAGCACGCCCCTGTTGCGAAGATCGAGCTTCCATTGCAGGCCGATGCCGAATAAAACCGCCTTCATTTATCTGCCCTCCTTAGCGAGAGCAAGGAACCGCTGTTCCAAGTTCGCGTGTTCAATATTGAGGTCCCGAACATGCGCGCCGGCTGCCTTTGCGGCGGCCAGCAATTCTAAGAGGCCGTTATCAAGGCTGCTCGTTTCAAAAACCTCATAACCTTGCAGGTTTCCCGCATGTCTGCTGAACGAAAGATTGCCGAAACAAACCTGTGATGTCAGCTTGATAAACACCTTCACAGTTTCGCTCAACTGCGACGCAAGATCGCTCGCGCGGCCGATAAACGCGATTACCCCGTTTTTGAGTATCGCAATACGGTCGCAGAGCGATTCCACTTCAGCCATGTCGTGGCTGGCGAGAACAACCGTTTTTCCCTGCGTTCTGAGCGTGCGTATCTCATCATGAAGCGCGGCGCGGCCTTCCACGTCAAGCCCCGCCGTCGGTTCGTCGAGAAATACGATATCAGGGCCGCCGGTCATTGCAAGCGCAAGATGCAAACGCCGCTTCTGGCCGACTGACAAATCCTTATACATCTTGTTTTTCAGATCATCCAGCTCCAATCGGTTTACAAAATCGTTGTTTACGGGTGCCCGGCGCCATTTGGCAAACAGCTTGAGCGCTTCTGCGGCTTTCATATGCTGCGGAAGCGACGATGACTGAAGCTGAACGCCCGTTTTACCGTTAACTTTGATTTCGCCGCTTTGGTATTCGCGCAAGCCTTCGATACATTCCAGCGTGGTTGTTTTGCCTGCGCCGTTAGCTCCGAGAAGCGCGAATATTTCACCCCGCTTCACATCAAACGTAACATTTTTTAGCACTTCGTTGGCACCATACCATTTGGTCAGCGCTTTGACCTCGATCATGTTGTTCATTGTGCATCCTCCATATCCGGCATGCTAAGCCCTTGCCGCTGCAGGTAAGCCCCCAGCGCACGCCCCAAAAATTCATCGGCGTGCTTTTGCTTTTCGGCAAGCTGTTCATCCCAGCCTTGTTTGCTGTCATTGAATTTAATAAGCTCGGGAAGCAGGTTCATGTCGCCGCCGGTAAAATCCATAATCATATCCCACCATTTTTGAGCGATTTTTAACCCTTCTTTGCTTTCAGGGGATATACCGCGACGCTGCAAAGAAACGGTTTCATCGAGCAAAACGTGGTATTTTTGATAGAGCATGATGCCTTTCTGCGGATTATCTGAGAATCTTTCGCGAATATGATCCATCATTTTTTCATCGAGTAATTTGACCATCCAATAGTTTTTGTTGTTCAGCCTCAACAGCGAGATGATGTCGGCATACTTATTGAAATCGACCGTATTCATCTGCAATATCTCTGCTTCAAGCGATTCGATCGCCTTTTTGACGTCGCACAGTTCTCTTATCTGATCTTCAATAATCAGCTTTTGCTTGCCGAGTATCTGGGCCACATCCTCCGGGCTGTCAAGCGGCAGCAGCTTTGATTTGATTTCGTCAAGCGAGAACCCCAAATACTTGAGAGATAATATCTGGTGCAGCTTGACCATGTCTTTCATGGTGTAGAGCCTGCGTCCGCCTTCGCTTTTGGCCGACGGCTTGAGCAGCCCGTTTTTGTCGTAAAACTGCAATGTCCTTACGGTTACATTCATTTCTCCGGCCAGTTCGCCTACAGTCAGCAGTTCTTTTTTCATATCGTCCGACCTCCATGAGCGCATTGTAACATGTAACGTAACGTCACGAGCAACACCTTTTTTTGTGTATCGGAAAATTTTTATAAAGGGGGAAAGGATACGGTCAGCCGTGCAAAATGTATATTAGCAGAGTATATTTGCAATAAGCAGAGTGATGCTGCGGCATTTACCCCGATTTGTTTGAGCCGTTTTGGTTTATAATCATATCAAAGGCGAAGCGGTACAGGTAAGCCGACGCGTATTTGAGCCAAAATGTTTTTTGGGAGTAGAATATCGCGTTCAAACATTGTATAATGAAAAAAACCCAAAGGAGTGATGCCAGTATGATACATTTAATTTACGGAAAAAAAGGCAGCGGCAAGTCAAAACAGCTATTGGACAGCGCGAATGCGGAGGTAGACCGCACCAACGGCAACATCGTTTATCTGGACGATAACAACCGCTGCATGTACGACTTAAAGCATGAAATCCGTTTTATCAACACCGCCGATTACCGTATCGACAATCCTGACAAGCTCTATGGTTTTGTTTGCGGCATTCTGTCCCGCGATTTCGATATATCATCCATTTACATAGACGGCCTTAAAAACATGGTGAAATACGACAGCGATGAGTTAAAGACACTGCTCGACAACTTCGACGCGCAGTTCTCCAATATCAACGCCTATCTTGTGGTCAGCGGCGGAGACGATATGCCGGAGTACATGAGCAAGTATATCGCGAAATAGATTATTAAGCAAATGAACGACCTGCGCAGGAAGGCGGCTTTCAGACAGCCGTGACGGGCTGTTTGATGCCGCGCGCAGGTTGTTTTCGATTTTTCGGCGCCAGCCGAAAACACGGAGGAGAAGGAATGAAGCTCTTAAGTACGAGAAACGGTGCCCGGCGTGTGGAGGCGTCCGCCGCCACGCTCGAAGGGATATCGCCGGAGGGCGGGCTTTACGTGCCCGAACGCTTTGCGGACCTCGGCCCGCTCCGCGATTATGCGGTGATGGATTATCCGGCGCTGTGCGCAAAGGTTCTCGGCTTTTATTACGACGACATCAAAGACTTGAAAGCCATCACCAAAGCGGCTTACGCAGGCTTTGACGACGCAAAAGTCGCGCCGGTCAAAAAAACGGCGCAAAACGAATACGTGCTGGAGCTTTGGCACGGCCCGACGCTGGCGTTCAAGGACATGGCGCTTTCCGTGCTGCCGCGGTTGATGACGGCGGCGATGGGCGGGGGGCCGGACGTGCTGATACTCGTGGCGACATCGGGCGATACGGGCAAGGCGGCGCTTGAGGGTTTTTGCGATGTGCCGCATACGAAGATCGTGGTGTTTTATCCGGACGAAGGCGTGTCGGATATGCAGCGTCTGCAAATGGTCACACAGGAGGGCGCGAACACGCACGTAGTGGCGGTGCGCGGCAATTTTGACGATGCGCAGAACGCCGTGAAGGCGATGTTTACCGATCCGCAATTCGCCGCGGCGGTGCGCGAAAAGGGATACAGCCTTTCGTCCGCGAACTCCATCAACTTTGGACGGCTTGCGCCTCAGATTGCCTACTATGTGGGCGCATACGCGCAGCTTCTGGCGGACGGCGAGATCGAAGACGGGGAACCGATCAACTTTGCGGTGCCCACGGGCAACTTCGGCAACATTCTCGCCGCGTATTACGCCAAGCGCATGGGGCTGCCGATCAAGCGGCTGATATGTGCGTCCAACAAGAACAACGTGCTGACGGATTTCTTCCGCCGGGGCGCATATACGCTGGACAGACCGTTTTATAAGACGATGTCGCCGTCGATGGATATACTGATATCGAGCAACCTTGAAAGGCTGCTGTTCGAACTGACCGGACGCGACGAGTCTGCCGTCAAAGAGATGATGGGCGGACTGAAAACGCATGGCCGTTACAGCATCGCGGGCGCGGCCAAAGAGAAGCTTGAGGCGGATTTTTACGCGGACTGGTGCGACGAAGACGAAACGATGGCTTGCATCAAAAGAACATATGACGACAAAGAATACCTGCTCGATACGCACACGGCGGTGGCCATGGGCGTATACGAAAAATACAAGGCGCTTGGCGACGGTACAAAGACGGTGGTGGTATCGACCGCGTCGCCGTATAAATTCCCTGCCGACGTGTTAAGCTCGCTTGGCGAAAGCACGCGGGGGATGAACAGCTTCGATATGGCGCGGCGTCTCAGCTCGCTCACGGGAACGGCGCTGCCGCGGCAGATCTCGGCGCTGGAGACCAAGACTGTGCGCCATACCACGGTGTCGGATAAGGACGCTCTGCCGTCTCGCGTGATGGAGGTGCTTTAACCGTGTATGCGTCCTGCTTTGAGGTGACGTTCACTGTTTTCGGGGCGGAAAGCCTGAAAGACAGGCGCATGGTGGTGAAAAGCGTCAAGGAACGCTGCAAGAGCCGCTTCAACATATCCGTGGCGGAGTGCGGCGAAGACGGCAAATGGCAAAGGGCCAGTCTTGGGTTTGCGGTTGCGGCGGCCACCCAAACGGAGGCGGAGCGGCAGACACAGGCCGTTCTCGATTTTCTGTACGATGACGGCAGGATAGAGATCATTGATGTAAATAGATTGTAGGAGGACACATGGACGATAAGAAGATCATATTTTCGGGTGTTCAGCCTTCGGGCGTGCTGACAATCGGCAACTACCTCGGCGCGATCAAAAACTGGGTGAAGCTGCAGGACGAGTACAACTGCTACTACTGCGTTGTGGACATGCACGCGCTGACGGTGCGCCAGGATGCGGCGAACCTGCGCAAGCGCTGTCTTGATACGATGGCGCTGCTGCTTGCGGCCGGGCTCGATCCCGAAAAGAACATCATCTATTTTCAGTCCCATGTATCATGCCATGCGGAGCTCATGTGGGTCTTGAACTGCTTTACGTATTTGGGCGAGCTCTCGCGGATGACGCAGTTTAAGGAGAAGAGCGAGCGCCATGCGGACAACATCAATGCGGGGCTTTATACATATCCGGTTCTGATGGCGGCGGATATTCTGCTTTTTGAGACGGACCTGGTGCCCGTCGGCGCGGATCAGAAACAGCATCTTGAAATCACACGCGATATTGCGCAGCGCTTCAACAACATTTACGGAGACGTGTTCGTGGTGCCCGAACCGTATATTCCTAAAGCGGGCGCGCGCGTCATGAGCCTCGCGGATCCCGCAAGCAAGATGAGCAAATCGGACGTGAACGAGAATGCATACGTTTCGCTGCTTGATCCGCCCGAAGCGATACAAAGAAAGTTCAGGCGCGCCGTCACCGATTCCGATGGAAAGGTGCGCTATTCGGATGACAAGCCGGGCGTATCCAACCTGATGTCAATACTGAGCGCGGTGACGGGCCAGACGTTTGAGCAGATCGAAGCCGAGTTTGAGGGGCAGGGCTACGATGCGCTCAAATCGCGCGTGGCCGATGCCGTCTGCGCCGAGCTGGAGCCGCTGCAGAGGCGGTTTGCGCAGATTCGCGCCGACAAGGCGTTTCTGGAGCAGGTGATCAAGAACGGTGCGGAGCGCGCGGGCGCGAATGCCGTCAAAATGCTGCGCACGGTGTATAAGAAGATCGGCGTCGCGCCGAAACAGCTATGAGGGCATACAAGCTTTATATATTCGATCTTGACGGCACGCTGGTAGACACGCGTCCCGATATTGCCCGGGCTCTCGAAAAAGCGTTGAAGGAGGCCAATCTGCCCGCGCCGGACATTGACGAGGTGTCGCGCGCGATCGGCGGCGGCGCGAAAAACGCGGTGAGCATGCTTTCCGGCCTTGCCGGAGAAGGACTTGAGCCGCTGCTTCTCGCGTTTTCGCGGGCGTATGAACAGATGTGCTGCGACAACACGCGCGTGTATGACGGCGGCGAGGCGCTGCTGCACCGTCTGAAGGCGCAGGGCGCGAAGCTCGCTCTCGTCACGATGAAATACAGAACTCCGACGCTCAAGATATTAAGCCGCCACGGTCTGACGATGTTTGACGAGGTGGTCACTTTCGACGATATCGACAAAAGAAAGCCCGATCCCGACAGCCTTTTCAGTCTTTGCGCGCGCTTCGGCGCAAGCGCCGGCGACACGCTTGTAACGGGCGATACGGTGACGGATATCCGATACGCGCAAAACGCGGGCGCAGACTGCTGCGCCGTGGAATACGGCTACGGCGCCATGGACGAGATTCTCGCGCTGAAACCCACGTATGCGGTAAAGAGCCTGACCGAGTTTTAGCGAAGAAGGCGCTGTCACAAGGGGCCGTGTTCGCTGAGCATATTACGGGAGCATAGATATATGCTCGCAGCCGTTTGGGAGGAAGCCATGAAACCCGTCTTTGTCAACACCATTATCTTTGTGAAAGACATTGAGCGCGCCAAAGCGTTTTATGCCGGCGTGCTGGGCCAGACGATGACACAGGACTTTGGTGCCATCGTGTTTTTTGAAAACCATCTCGTGCTGCATCAGGCCGACGCCATCGCCAAAACCGTGTTCAAGCGTGAAAGCGAAAAAGCGCGGCGCGATCAGGGCGGAAACAACCTGCTCGTTTACTTCGAATCGGACGAGCTGGAAGATATATACCGCCGCGTTTGCGATGCCGGAGCGTCCGTCATTCACGCCATCGAAAAGCAGGCGTGGGGGCAAAGGGTGTTCCGCTTTTTCGATCCGGACGGGCATATTCTGGAGATCGGCGAGCCGCTTCATGCGGGCGGGCAATAGCGCATAAAAAAAGAGGGCTTTTTATCAGGATAAGCCCTCCCACAGCATTCGCCAGGAACATATACTTTATTTGCATATGTGAATGCGATACCCTTATGATTGTTCAGCCGCTGTATTTTCGGGGATCGGATCAAGAGAGTTTTAGCATTTTGCCGGCCCGCAGCCGCAGCCGCAATCGTTGCCGCAGCAGCAGCAAAGCAGAATGATAATCCAGATAATCCAGCAGCAATTTCCTCCGCCGAATCCGCAGCCTTCGTTGCAGCCGCCGCCCCAGCCGCCGCAGCAGCAGAGCAATAAAATGATAATCCAGCAGCAGTTACCGCCGCCCCAGCCACATCCGCAGCCACCATCAAATCCCATATATAACGTCCTCCTTGTATAGATGATTAGGTACTCCCCTTTATTTGAGGCTCAATCTATACTACGCGGGCATGCGGATTTTGGTGCATCATGGCGTGTTTTATACCGGTTCAGTGATACTTTCCGCCTCTTCGGCTTCGTTTATAAAAGATGCCTCCTTTTTTTCGATGCCGTCGATGCGGCTCAGCTCCTTTTCAATGCTGCGGGATTTTCTCGACGCGTCTTCAAGATTATTCTGTGCCGCCCGAAGGCTTTTCTGCGTCCGCTCGATCGCGTCGGTGAAACCGGAAAACGCCTTTCGCGTTGCGTCAAGCAGCTTGAGCACCTCGCCCGACTGCTTTTCGATGGCGAGCGTGCGAAAACCCATCTGAAGGCTGTTCAGAAGCGCCGTCAGCGTGGACGGCCCCGCTATGGTCACATGGCACTCGCGCTGGCATATGTCGGAGAGGCCGAGCGATATCGCGTCTGCGTAAAGCCCTTCGGTGGGCAGATACATGATCGCGAAATCCGTTGTGACCGGAGGATTCACATATTTGCTTTGAATGCGCTTCGCCTCGGTCAAAAGGCTTTTAGAGAGCGCCTTGAGCGCTTCTTTGGCCGCGTCCTTATCGCCGGCCGCGAATGTTTCTTCCTTTCTGATAAAATCCTCCATCGGAAATTTGGAATCGATCGGCAAAAGCACCTTGCCGCCGCCCGCACCGGGCAGCACGATCGCAAATTCCACACGCTCTCGGTTATCCTTCACACACGCGTCACGCACGTACTGCACGGGAGAGAGCATGGCGGAAAGCAGGTTCGCAAGCTGTGTTTCCCCCCATGTGCCGCGCACTTTCACGTTGCTCAGCACGCGCTTCAAATCGCCGACGCCCGCCGCCAAAGACCGCACCTCGCCCATGCTTTTGAATACCTGTTCAAGCTGGTCGCTGACCTGTTTGAAAGAGCCGGTGAGACGTTTTTGCAGGACGTCGGAGAGCTGTTCGTCAACGGTCCTGCGCATCTGGTCCAGCCGGCGTTCGTTTGCATCCGACATGTTTTTGAGCTGCTGCTCCACCGCGCGGCGCAGCGTCTCCATGCTTTCGCGGTTCTGAATGGCCGTATCCGTCAGCGTGCGCGAAAAACCGTCGCCGAGCGTTTTGAACATCTCCATCACTTCGCGGCGCTGCTGATACGCGTTTTGCGCGCTTTGCTGTTTTAAATCGTTTAACAGTGCCACCACCGTGCTTTGCAGCCGGTCCAGCGCCTGTTCGCTCCGCAGCGTTTGGCTTTTGCGCGAAAGCAGCAATCCCAGAACAAATGCGAGCATCAAAATGACCGTGCCGAAAAGCACATATTCGATCCAATCCATATGCTTCACCTCTTTTGAACAGTATATCACATAAGCGGGCGTTTTTTGGGACGGTTTGCGCACCGGTATTGAAAACCGATAAATAATTGTTGACTTTAATAAGCCGCTGTGCTAACCTCACATGATATGGAGGTATTCTGTGATGGCAAACAGATGGAATATACCGCTGATATTGCAGAGGATGCTTGAGGTTCTGCTGGTGCTCAGCCCGCTTATTATCATTGGGATGCCTTTTTTGTTTATGTATATGCCGCCGGATTTTTTGCTGAAGCACATCGTCGGCGACGCGCAGGATATATGGGTCGCTTTCATATTCATCGAAATCTGCAGCGTTTGCTGCTGGTTTATACTGCTTCTTTTGCAGCGGCTGTTTAAGACGGTCAACCAAAGCTCTCCGTTTGTGGCGGACAATGTGAGATATTTAAAGTATATTTCTTATCTTTGCGCGTTTATGGCCGTTGTGCTGTTTGTCAAGACGTTTTTGGATTTTTCCGTCATGACGCCTTTTGTGGCGATACTCGGGCTGCTTTCAAGCCTGTTTTGTCAGACGCTTGCATGGGTGTTCGATAAGGCCATCAGGCTCAAAGACGAAAACGATCTGACCATCTGAAAGGAGGAGAGCCGTTGGCTATTATTGTGAATCTCGACGTCATGATGGCGAAACGAAAAATATCGCTCAATGAGCTCTCCGACAGAGTGGGCATCACAAAGGCGAATCTGTCCATTTTAAAAACCGGCAAGGCAAAGGCGATACGTTTCTCGACATTGAACGCGATTTGTATCGAGCTCAACTGTCAGCCGGGTGATATTTTAGAATTCAGGGAGGACGAGGATGACTGATACCAATTATCTATACGAGTATTTTTTGGCGAACAGTCCGGACAAGGCGGAAGAAGACCCGGAGTCGGGTGCGAGCTGTCAAGCGAGCGATGACGAATAACATTTAAGAAACAGTATCAAAAAGGTGCTGTTTCGGACTGACAAGCGAAAAATATCATTTGCGGACAGGACGGGCTTTGCCCGCGCCGTCCGCACCTTGCGGATTTGCGCCGTTTCGAGCTTGCGAGGAACAAGCAAAACCCGGAAAACTGTCGGGAAACCAAAGGCTTTCCGACAGGCTGAAACAGTACCCGAAAGGCGCTGTTTTTTTATGCCGCTGACATGAAACCCATTATGGGCGCAAAGCAGGGATAATACGCTGGATGCGGCCAATCCGAAAGCCAAAAAATTTTTTACTAAGCTTTGACGCCCGCGCCGTGTTGTGCTAAAATATCGGCGTTAAAGGGGAGTAGCTTCCAAATGGACTCATGATCGTCAGCACGCTGCGTCACAGCCGGTTATGGGTGAAAAGGCGAGACTTTTAATGCTTGGTTGCATTAAAAGTTTTTTTATGGAGGAAAATTCGATATGGCGCTGACGATTTTGCTGTTTATCCTTGGACTGGTCGTGATCATTAAAGGCGGAGACTGGTTTGTGGACGCGGCCATATGGATGGCTGAAGCGACGGGCGTGCCCAAAATGCTCATCGGCGCGACGGTGGTCTCCGTCGCGACCACGCTGCCTGAGCTGTTTGTATCCGCTCTGGCCGTGCTGGACGGCGCGGTGAGCCTCGGCGTGGGCAATGCCGTGGGGTCGGTCATCTGCAATACGGGCCTGATACTCGCGCTGTCGGTGCTGATAAGGCCGTCCAAAGTGGAAGGAAGTTTCTTTTATATAAAAGCGGGCATACTGGCCGCCGCGCTCTGCCTTCTTTATGTGATGGTGCTCGACAGAACGCTCGGCGTGTTTGAAAGCCTGATTCTCATTACCGTGTTTATAGTTTTCCTCAGCTATAACATTCATCATGCCAAAAAAGCGGGGACGGCGCGTCAAAACGATAACGATGCGGAGGAAAAGCCGCGTACGGGAGTGAACGTGCTGAAGTTTGCGGCGGGAGCCGCGGGTATCGTGATTGGCGCAAGGCTGCTTGTGAACAGCGGCATCGCCATCGCGACGGCGCTCGGCGTGTCGCAGGGCATTATCGGCCTCACGATCGTGGCGCTCGGTACGTCGCTGCCCGAACTGGTCACCACCATCACGTCGCTGTGCAAAAAACAAAGCGAGCTTGGCATCGGCAACATCATCGGGGCGAACGTGATGAATCTGGCGGTCATACTTCCCGTCTGCGCGCTGATGTCCGGCGGGCTGACGCTCGAATCCGCCTATCTGCCGTTGTTGGGACGCGTGACGGCGCAGAGCCTGACGGTAGACCTTCCCGTGGCCGCGCTGCTTATCGGAATCCTCATTGTGCCGCCGCTGCTGCTGAAAGGCAGAATGCCGCGGCTTCAGGGCGCATTGATGATAGCGGTTTATATTGCGTATATCGTTTTTCTTGCGCTCAATCTTTGAGGCGGAGCGCATGGCCGGACAGGCGGTGTTTGCGGCGCCGTGTTGGGATTTGAAAACGGCCTATCGTTTGATGTCAAAAGACCGCCGCAATGATATAATGAGCGCATGGACAACGACGAGATTTTTATGACGGAAGCCATCAAATTGGCCCAAAAAGCCGGGCGCAAAGATGAAGTGCCGGTGGGCGCATTGATTGTGCGCAACGGCAAGATCATCGCAAAGGCATATAATCTGCGCGAATCCAAAAGGAATCCGCTTGCTCATGCCGAGCTTCTGGCCGTTCATCAGGCGGCCAAAAGGCTTAAAGGCTGGCGGCTTGCCGGTTGTACGCTTTACGTGACGCTGGAGCCTTGCCCCATGTGCGCGGGCGCGATGATCAACGCGCGCATAGAACGAGTGGTTTTCGGCGCGTTTGATCCAAAGGGCGGTGCGATGGGTTCGCTTTACAACCTCGCCGAAGGAAAGCTCAATCATATGCCGGCCGTAGAGGGCGGCGTGCTGAAGGATGAATGCGCCGCGCTGCTGACGGCCTATTTCAAGACCAAACGCAAAAAGAACTGAACGTATTCCCGTTATTTCAATACCGACATAAAAAGACAAGTCTCCGCTTTTTTTGCGCGCTGTTTCATGTTTCAGCGGATGCTTTTCCGTTTATAAAATAGCTGTGATTTTTCTGGGAGGCAACGCTAAGTGTATTTGTTTGAGCAGATGGAAATGTCAAACAATGGATATGAAGCCGTCGTCGATTCGAGCGGGCTTCTTTTTTCGGATGCCGCCGGTATAAAAGAAAATCCTTCGTATGTTTTTCAAGCCGACTTTCTGGCGCGCAATGTAAGAATCACGGATATGGCCGAATCGAAAAGCCAAACCATATTGTTTGACGACATTCCGGCACTGATTCATCCGGATGATATGGCATCGGTTCGGTCCGTGCTGTCGATAAGAACGGATAACGAACGGCGCCGCATACGAATGAAGGTTCGGGCGATCAAAGACGGCGATACGCGGTGCTTTGATGTAAAAGGCGTCATGGATTCGTACGATAACCGTATCGTTTGTACGGGATATGCGTTTGATGCCCGGTTTAGCGACGATCAAAAGCAGTGCATGGTGTATTTCGAAAACCATGATGCGCTCACCGGCCTTGCAAACGCCGCCGCCTTCGATCGTTTTGTCAAAGACTTTTTCAAATACGGCATGTATCCTCAAACGCTGATCGTCGCCAAGATCGACCGGTTCAACGAAATCAACAACGCTTTCGGATATTCCGCCGGCAATATGCTGATAAAGAACATTGCCGAGGTGATCAAAGAATGCTTCTTTGACGCCGAGATGATCGCGCGTATCGGCGGGGGCGAGTTTTGCGTGGTATATGCGGGCAAGAGCCAGACGGAACTCGATAACAAGCTCAAGCAGACGCGCATGATGCTGCACGGCATGTATATGAATCTCGTCAAGGCGGACGTGATATTTGGTTATTCGACCGCGGAAAAGGCCGAGAGCTTTTGCGACATTTACAGGCAGGCGCTGGGCAAAATGCGCAGGACCGCCGCAATCAACGCCGTGCTGTCGCAGCATACCGTAATCGACAGCCTGATTGCGATTATTGAAGACAAGGCGGCATGGGGAAAGCGCCATGTCAGGCTGCAGAGCCTGTCGGCACAGGTGGCGGCTGTACTCGGATGCGGGGAGGAATGCATCGATGTGGTCAAGGTGCTCGCGAAAATCGCGGACATCGGGTTTATCGGATTGGACGACAGCCTCATAAAAAACAGGCTCAGCTTATCGGACGACGAATATAATGAATTTATGCAGCATGTCGAATTCGGCCGCAAGATTATTGCGGAAGTGGATGACCTGAAGGACATGCAGGAGCTTTACATCGGCGTGTTTAAACGATACGACGAGCATTCGGACAGCATACCGCTTCCCAGCCGGATCGTTGCGGGCGTGAGGGGCTTTGACGATTTGGTCACAATGCGCGGGTGCGGCGGCCGCGAAATCACGGAGCCTTTCATGAGAACGAGAGGCAGGGAATTCTGCCCCGATGTGGTGGAAGCGATTGTGGATGTGGCGTGCAGGCATTACGCGCTGCGCTGACGGTTAGCCATCGGATGAATTTCATGTAAAAGAAGAAAAAAGCCTGGCAAGCGGCGCTCGTCAGGCTTTTCGGTTTCTTAAACGGCTTGCGGCTCGGCTTCCGTTTTTTTGGATGCTGCCGGTTCTTTTTTAACGTGTTTCTTTTCTTCGGCGGGCGCGCTCAGCAGCGCCGGCTCTTTGCCGTCGGAAATACAGCATTGGCCCTTGAAAAATGCACCCTGTTCAATCGCAAAGCTTGAAGCGGCCAAGTCGCCGAGAAGCTTTGAACCGCTGAGCATTTGGACGGCGCCGGTCACGGTTAGATTGCCGTTGATTCTGCCCGCAATGTTGCAATTGCTGGCGTTCACATTGCCTTCTATTGTGCCGTCAGAACCGATTGTTACATCTCCGCCTGCCTTGACATTGCCTTTTACCGTCCCGTCGATCCGAATACCGCCCATCGTGTCGATATTGCCCGTAAATGTTGTGTTGACCGGAATGCTTGCATCGGGCAGGTTTTTCATTGAGCGCGGCGCGTCATTTCTGGAAATTCTAGCCATCTTCCTAAACTCCTTTATTCATAATGATTTTCTTTGATATACTCGTCGAGCCGATCGGCGTTTAAAAACGCTTTTAATACCATCGACTGATGTATCGGGCATTCCTTCCCGGTTTCGTGGACCTTGCTGTGCAAAAAATGAATGCAGAAATGACCGGGGAAATCATTATCGGGAGAAGGATCTGTCATGTGCGGCATGCAATGCATGGAAGCCGCAATGTAACGCTCGCCGATTTTCACCCATATGGCATGCCTGTCCCAAGACCATTTGCCGCCGGCGATCTGCTTGAGCACCGCCGTGTCGTCGGCGGTCAGAGGATCGCTGTCGGCATGATATTTGCCGGCGAACCGCCGGGCATGGAAAGACAGGCCGGTATCCACGTCGATGACTGTGACTTCCGTTCCTTTGGAAAAGAGTTCGGAGCCGCCGTTGAACCAGTCGATAAGCTCCACGCGGCCGTTGATATCTCCGTTTTCGTATTCGATGTTCTCCGCGACGGGCGCCGCTTCCACCGTCAGCCAGGGGTCGGTCAGCCGCTTGGATTCTTCGGAGCTGCCGTCGGCCGCCTCGTCGTATCCCAAAGCCGGCATATCTTCATCGCTGGCTACAACCGCGTCCTCCGCCTCCCGGGATGGAGCGGGCAAACTGACGCTGCCCGCCGCCGCGAGCGCAAGGCTTTGCCGGGCTTTTTGTTCGGCCAGGTCGGCACTGAGCCTGTCCACCATGAGATAGGCGCTGATTCCCGCATATGCGCCGGTTACTGCCGTTCCGACGAAAACGATGCAAAATACGGTGAGTAAAAACTTGTTGATCACAAAGCTGACGGGCCTTTTTGAAGCGGCGTTGTTGCTGACGGTGACGCATACTTTGGCTTTAAAGGGATTGGCCCTCACTTTCATGATACACAGCCACCTTTTCTTAAATTTTCAGGTATTTTCTAAATACCCCTTTCGTGCTTGTTTAAAACATTTTTTTAACTGTCTGCGGTTAAATGAGCTCCGCCGAAAAAGCGTTCAACGAGTTTGAAATTGTCCAAAAGCTCCCGATAGTCTTTATAATTGCTGCCGTAAACTTCGAGCATTATGGCGCCGTCGTATCCCTCTTTTTTTAGCGCGGATCTGAACTCCGCAAAATCCACGCCGCCATGAAACGGCAGTACGGGCTCGTATCCGGCGCCATTGTCATATTTGACGTCGCAGATATGCACGTTGCTGAGATGCCCATGCATACCGGCAAGATAATCGGCGGGAGCAAAGCCCGACTGGACAGCCTGCTTGAGATCGAAAGTAAACCAAAGACTGTCGTCGTCAAGCTGTTCAAGCAGCATTTTCGGAAAATCGGGAGTGCAATACCAGCACCAGTGCACGTTCTCCCAGCTAAGCTTCACATTATGGCTTTTGGCCAATTCGATGAGCGGCTGGGTTTTTTCCGCTACATACTCGAAATTGAGCGCAAGTTTTCTTGAACGCTTTACGTTGGCGGGGCCGTGAAATACATATGAGCCGGCGCCGAGCATCGCGGCGGCTTCAAGCACCTGCGTATAGGTATCCAGCGCCTCGCGCCTTGCCCGCTCGTGGGCGGAGAACAGCTGCGGTTCAAACTGGAGGGAAAAAGCGTGTACGGAATTGACGCATACGCCATGATCGTCGGCCCGTTTTTTCAGCTCGCGCACAAAGTCCGTTTTGTATTCGGCGAGACAGCTGAAAAAGATTTCGATATGCGTCACGCCCATTCTGGCGATCACGCCGATCGCATCTTCGATATACACCTTGGGAAAAAGACATGCTGTTGACATTCCGAAAATCATCGTATCCTCCGGATCCCATTATATCAAAAAACGCAGAATAATTCTCATAAATTTCATATTCTCTGAAAAAAATACAAAGGAGAATGAAATCAATAATCGAATATATAATCGAATATATATAAACATATATATAAATGAAGATTCCGGCGAGAGGGTTAATAATGGAAAAGAGCTATGTGATTATCGGCGGAATGGCCGGCGGTATCAGCGCCGCCGCGCGTCTGAGGCGTCTTGACGAAAACGCGAAAATCACCGTTATCGAGAAAAACGAATATGCGGCGGTAGCGGTGAGCGCGCTGCCGTACTGCATTGGCGGCGTGGTTTGCGCCGGCGATATTGCGGGGCTGCAAAAACAGCGGGAAATCACCGCGCGGTATGCCATTGAATGCAAATGCCGCCATGAAGCGACGGCGATCGACAGGCGTTTACGGACGGTCACTGTCCGCGATCTGGACGAAGGGAAAGTATCGCATATTAAATATGACAAGCTGGTGATTGCCACCGGTACAACCGCCAAAAAAACGGATGTGCCGGGCGCGGGCGATGAAGGGATTTTCACGCTGAAAAGCCTGCGCGATATGGAAACGGTTCTTGCGTACATCGAAGAAAAAAAAGTCCGCCGTGCGGCGGTGATAGGCGGCGGCGGTATCGGCCTTGAAGCGGCGGAAAATCTGGCTTCGCGCGGAATAAAAACGTGCGTGATCGAATCAAGCAGCCATGTGCTGCCCGGCTTTGACGACGATATGGCGCAGTTCGCAAGGCGCGCGCTCGAAGACAACAGCGTGGCATTGATGACGAATACGCAGGTGCTTGAATTTGAGAGCACGGACGAGGGTATCCGTCTTTTTCTTTCAAAAGACAGGACGCTGTTCGCGGATATCGTGATCGTCTGCACCGGCGTCGTGCCGGAGGCTTCGCTGGCCAAGACCGCCGGACTCGGTATCGGCGTGACGGGCGGCATCATCGTGAACGAACATCAGCAGACTACGGATAAAGACATATACGCTGTGGGTGACGTCGTGGAATTGGAATCGGTATTCGGCGGGAAAATACTCGCGTCGGCGGCCGCTTCGGCGATTCGTCAGGGCCGCGTCGCCGCTGACAATATATGCGGCATCGGGGCAAGGTTTAAGCAGTGGCTGGGCGTATCGGCCGTGAAGGTGTTCGATACGCATATGGCCAGCGCAGGGTTATCCGAGAAACAGCTCAATGATCTTGAAATACGCTTTGAAAAGATATATGTGAGCGGCGTTTCGCGGGAGCCTTACTATTCAGGCGCAAAGCCGATTGTGATAAAGCTGTTGTTCGACAAAAAAAACGGGCGCATATTCGGCGCTCAAATCGTGGGGGAGGAAGGCGTAGACAAGCGGATCGATGTGCTGGCGACGGCGATGCGCGCCGGCATGACGGCGGATAAGCTCTGCGATTTGGAGCTTGCCTATGCGCCGCCGTTCGGCATGGTGAAAGATCCGATCACCATGGCGGGGTATATTGCGGCCGATGTGATGAGCGGCCTCAGCGAAACTGTCCATTGGCATGATATCAAGACGCTTGGCGACGCGGTGCTGCTGGATGTGCGCTCGCAGAAGGAAAGGGATGCGGGGACGCTCAAGAATTCTCTCCATATACCGTTTTCGGAGCTGCGCGGGCGTATCGGCGAGCTGCCCAAGGACAAAGAGATCGTTGTCTTCTGCGGGAACGGCAGCCTGTCGTATACGGCGGAGCGCATACTGAAATGCTTGGGATTCTCGGTAAAGAATCTGTGCGGCGGTTTTTCGCTGTATGATGTGTTTTGCAGGAAGGGATAGAATGGATATGACAAAGTATGAGACGATGGCCGCAAAGCTGAGGGTGCTGGGGCATCCTGTCCGGCTGTGTATCGTCAACGGATTGTCCAAGAAGAAGTGCCATGTGAAGCAGATATGCGAGACGCTCGGCATTCCTCAGCCGGTGATTTCGCTGCACCTTTCCAAACTCAAGGCGGCGGGCATTGTGGATTGCGAAAGGCAGGGAAGCTTTGTGTGTTACCATGTGGTGGATAAGGCGGCGCTCAGGCTGCTTGAGCTGCTGCCCAAATGAAAGGAAGAGAGGGCTGGTCATGAAGCTTCAGGAATACTGCGCGCCGGATTTCAGCGATCCGGTATTTGAAAACGCGCCCGATGCCGGCGTGGAGGCGGCACAAGAGGACGGCATTGCGCCGCGGGGCTTTCATGCCACAAGCATATTCCCCGAATACTTTAAGATCGGCGGCGAATGGAAGCTGATACGCCATAGCCGTATGGACTGTGCCGTTGTCATTAAAGACGGGGAGCCGCTTGCCGTTGAGCCGCGAAGCATTGCAAAGGGAGATAAAGTTGTTATCGGCCGCGCAGAGGACGGCGCCTGCGGCATTTTTCTCAACACGCTCCCTTTTGAAGCGCCGGGCGATGAATCGGACGGTTTTTCGTTCCGCGGTTCCCGCACACGCGAAACGTCGTATTCGCGCGATTATGACAGCCTGTATGAGCTGCTCCGATACGAAAAGAAGCATGGCTTTTGCATATGGGTACTGGGGCCTGCCTGCACGTTTGACTATGATTCACGCCGTGCCATGGTAGGTCTGATTCATAAGGGCTATGTGCAGGCGATGTTCGCGGGAAACGCGCTCGCCACGCACGATATTGAGGCGGCCGTCTTTAAAACGGCTCTCGGACAGGATATTTACTCGCAAAGAAGCGTCAGGGGTGGTCATTATCATCACCTCGATACCATCAACATGGTGCGCGAATGCGGAAGCATTCGGTCGTTTATCGAGAAGCGCGGTATTAGCGACGGCATTATGGCGGCGTGTATAAAGAAAAACATCCCGTATGTGCTGGCCGGCTCCATACGCGACGACGGACCTTTGCCCGACGTGATTGCGGACGTTTATGAGGCGCAGTCTAAAATGCGCGCCCTGATCAGACAGGCCACAACGGTGATTACGCTCGCGACGCAGCTTCATGCCATCGCCGTGGGAAACATGACGCCCTGCTATACAGTGAAAAACGGTCTTGTGCGTCCCGTCCATTTCTACACGGTGGACATTTCCGAATTTGCCGTCGGCAAGCTGCACGACCGCGGCTCGCTTTCGGCCCGCTCCATCGTGACGAATGTGCAGGATTTTCTTGTGAATGTGGAGAGAAATCTCGAATAGCACGGATAAACGCTGACTGAAAAGCAAACAAAAAAAGCTCCTTTTGCGCAATAAAGCATGAGGAGCTTTTCTGTTTGATGTGATGGGTTAATATCCCACTCCCACAGCAATCATCAAAAAGCCGATGCTCAAAGCCGCGATCAAAACCTGCAGTCCTATCGTGAATCTGAACCATTTCGGATAGCTCACGGTGGTGAGCCCCAGCGCAATCAGCAGCATGGCGTTGGTGGGATAAAGCACATTCAGGAAGCCGTCTCCGAGCGCGTAAGCGAATACCGTCGTCTGCCCCGTGATGCCCGTCAGGCTCGCAAGCGGCACGATAAGCGGCATGATGAGGAAAGCCTTGGCCGAGGCCTGTGCCACGAAAAGCTCAAGCACCAATATCACGGCGTAAATGATGGCAATATTGGCGTACGGGCTTGTGTTCGTAACCGCCGCCGACGCATACTTAAGCAGCGTGTCCTGAATCCCGCTGTCGGAAATGATTGTGGATACCGCCATCGCCATGGGAATCAGCAGTATGCCCGGCGCAATATCCCGGACACCCGATAAAAATGTTTTGGCGATGCCCTTGTAGCCCGCAAGCCTTGCGCCGACGGTGGAAGCGAGGATAAATATTACCGCGATAAATATCATCGAATAAT
>JAJUJH010000067.1 GCA_029265435.1 Clostridiales bacterium | reverse complement strand
TCCGCGTTTTAGTTACTGATACGTACCACAGACGCTGCGCAATAAGCGGAGAAAAAACGCTTCCTGTTTTAGACGCAGCACATATAAAACCTTATTCTGAAAATGGACCTCATCATATTCAAAACGGTGTGCTGTTGCGCTCCGATATACATAAGCTTTTTGATGAGGGTTATTTGACAATTGCACCTGATTTTCGAGTTGAGGTTAGCAATCGACTTAAAGAGGATTTTGGAAATGGCCGTATTTATTATCAGTATCATGGACAAAAACTTTGTGTGATACCAAACAAAGTTGAGGAACTTCCCGCGAAAGATTTCCTCTCGTGGCACAATGAAAATGTTTATTTAGGTAATTAAAGAACATGGCTATTAAGATGAACACGAATGAAGAGTCCCCAAAAACGGTCAGTATAGGATGTATAATACTGCCATAGTAACGAAAAAGGTGAGAAAAAGCTATGGTAACTAAAAAGGTATCGGTTTTGCAGAAAACGAAAAAAGGCGGTGAACGGTTTTAACACATTTTTTCAAAATACTTTATTAAAACCTTGAAAAAGCTTCCAACGCCATCTTGACATTTATGCTTTTGTTAATTACAATTTAAGCAAAAATGTCAACGGGAGGTGATGCGATGACCGGAACAGAAAAGCTGGAAGCTTTGATTAAAAGTAGTAAGGGTGTAGTTACTACCAAGCTTGCAGATGTTCATGACATTCATAGGGAGTACCTGTGCGAATTTGTCAGACAGGGTAAGCTGGAGCGGATTGCTCACGGTATCTATATCACACCGGAGGTATGGGAGGACAAAATGCTGATCCACCAGCTGCGCAAAAGCAAAATGGTGTACTCCCACGAAACTGCTTTATTTTTGAATGATTTAACTGACAGGGATCCTGTTTCTTATTGCGTGACTGTACCAACAGGGTACAACACCAGCAAGCTAAAGCAGGATGGACTGATTGTTCATACTATTAGAAGTGAATTGCTTAACCTTGGCATCTGTACCAAGCAGACCGCCTTCGGAAATGACATCAGGACATACGATATGGAGCGTACCATTTGCGATATCCTTCGGGACAGAAATAAACAGGATGCTGCTATAGTATCGGATTCGCTCAAAAGATATGTCCGCAGGCCGGACAAGGATCTAAATAAGATGATGAAATATGCCGGTATTTTTAGAATTGAGAAGGTTTTAAGAAATTATCTTGAGGTGCTGCTATGAATACATCGACTCAGCTTAAGGCACTGATACGTAATTTATCAAAGGAAAAAAGCGTGCAGGCTGAAATAATATTAAGAAACTTTATGCTTGAGCGGTTATTGGAGAGGATATCCCTGTCCTCCTTCCGTGATAAATTCATATTGAAGGGTGGTATGCTGGTAGCGGCAATGGTCGGAATTGATACTCGATCCACAATGGATATGGATGCCACCATCATGGGGGTTCCGCTTTCCGAGGGAGCGCTGGAGAAAGCGATGGAGAAAATATTGACCTGTCCTGTAGATGATGGAGTGAAAATGACCCTAAAAGGATTTGAAGATATTCGAGATGAATCAGAATATCCGGGAATCCGTGTATCTATTGAAGCTGTCCTTGATAAAACTAGACAGGTCATGAAGGTGGACATTACGACCGGCGATAAGATTACTCCGCATGCAGTGGAGTATTCTTTTAAGCTGCTGTTCGAAAATAGGAGCATCAGCATATTGGCCTACAACCTTGAAACGGTTTTAGCTGAAAAGCTCGAAACCATCTTATCAAGAAGCACTGCCAGCACAAGAATGCGTGATTATTATGATATCTACATACTGACAACACTAAGAGCTCCGGATATTAATTGGGGCTTGTTTTCCGAGGCCTTCAAAAATACGGCAGAAAAAAGAGGCAGCTATAACCGCCTCTTGGAAACCGGACATGATAGCATGGGAGAGATAGAGCGGTCACAGGTACTTGCTGACCTATGGAGCCGATATCAGCAGAAGAACAGCTATGCAGATGACTTGACCTGGGTGCAGGTGATAGCAAGCGTTAAAGAGTTATACCTCAAAGCCTTTGGCAGGGATGCTAATAAATAAGCTGTAATAGATGAGGGAGATGAATTCATTATCATAGAGGTTAAAAAGAATGCTTATGATGCCAAGCTCAATTAAAGCATCAAGTTAAAAGCATTGCCGCAGAGGTTGTCAGGCGAGGTAGAACCATTCCAGATACAGTACTGCTTGATGGAGCTTGAGTGGAAGTAATTTCAATTTTACAGGAAGCTTTCATTGATATCAGGAAGTAATGAGGGCCACCCCTTGTGCCATCCCTGTGCCACTCTTGTGCCACACTTTCAGAAAAACTCGAAAATTTTGATTCGCGCTGAAGCGGAAAGTGCCGATTTTATGGGCTTTCTGCAACGTTAAAGAACGCTGAAAAACGCTCAGTTTAGTCTCTTAATCAGGGTGTCCGGGGTTCGAGCCCCCGATCGCCCACCATGCAAACTCTTGAAAACGTGTGGAATAACGAGTTTTCGGGAGTTTTTTTGTTTTCCGTCAAATATCGTTCTTTCTTTTGATGCACTTTTGCCGCGTTAGCATAATCCCATACATGCTTTTTGCCGTGTTAAATCAAAACCACGTCTGCCGAGACGGCATATCGGTGCGCCTTGTAAGCATAAATCTATACAAAAGCGCGATAACAACTTTTGAAAGTGAGGGAAAATGAACGATGAATGTTCTGGTCGCCGTTGTTGTGCTGGCCGTTATGATCGAAAAGCTTGCGGAGGTAGTGAAAGCGTCCATAGCACCTGTCAAGCTTCCGCCGTGGGGTTGGTTTGCCGTCACTTCGGGTATTGGAATGCTGCTTTGCGTGCTGTTTAACGTGAATATTTTCACACAGCTTGGTTTTGTGGCGGAAACCGCTGCGGCGGTGCTTGTTGGCCAGTTGATCACGGGCATTGCGGCTGGGAGCGGAAGCAATTTCGTGCATGATTTGCTGAGCCGCATCAATATCGGAAAAACACCGCAGGACGGTTCGGAGAAGCAATAACACAAAAAGGCCCGCATGAAAGGCGGGCCACAGAGTGTCAATAAAGCTAAAAATATTATTCGTGGGCAAGATGGGCTTTGCCCGCACAGCCTACACCTTGCGGTTTTGTGCCGTTTCGAGCTTGCGAGGAACAAGCAAAACCGGAAAACTGTCGGAAAACCGAAGGTTTTTCGACAAGCTGAGGCCCGCATGAAAGGCGGGCCAGCCATGGCAGGATGTTCAGTAATCGCCCCTGTCATGATGGGGCTTTTTTTTCACCTGTTCGATGGCTTTGAGTATGGCGGTGGTGATGTTTGCCTGGGTCTGATCGTCCATCGACTGCATGCGCGCCATAATATCGCCGCCGGCGCTTGTGACATAACGCGAAGGCAGCTTGTTAAGAGCGATCGCAATGATATCGGCGCGGCAGCGGTCACATGAGCAAACGCCGGTGGATTGAATCAAATCGTCGAGCTTATAGATAATCAGATCCTCGATGATATTTTTGGGAAGCTTTTTTGCAGACATCGCATATACTCCTTGTCGTAAAAGAATGCGGCATTTAATTTAATTATATCACATGCGTTCATTTCTTGGAAATACATATCACCACGTAACATGCGGATGATCCGGATATCGGAATAAGCCGCATTTTGATTGCTTTGTCATTTTTCGCATGATAAAAAGGTAAAATATTCAACGAAAAAAAGCTTTTCAAAAGGCGCGAATATTGTATAATACAAAAAGAATCGGGAGAAGTGGTTTTTTAGCAAGGCGTATAAACGATCATGTTTATATAAGACATCATTCTATTTAAGGAGGCATTATGGATCTTATGATTCTCGCCCCGATTGGGGCGGTGTTGTCGCTGCTCTTTGCAGGTTTTCTTGCCTGGAGAATCAAGAGCTTTTCAACAGGCACAGAACTCATGACCAAAATTTCTGCGGCGATCAAAAAGGGCGCAAAAGCGTATCTCAAGCGTCAATATACGGGCGTCGGTCTGTTCTTTGCCGGCATGTTCGTGGTGCTGATTGTGCTTTCGTTCTTTAATTTGGTCAACGGCTTTGTTCCCTTCGCATTCTTAACGGGCGGTTTCTTTTCGGGGCTTTCCGGTTACATCGGCATGAGCATTGCCACATCGGCAAACGCCCGTACGGCGCAGGCGGCCAGTGAAAGCTTAAACAAAGGCCTTCGTGTGGCGTTTTCGTCCGGCGGTGTGATGGGCTTCACGGTTGTCGGTCTCGGCTTGCTCGATCTGTCGATCTGGTACTATCTGTTGACGCTGGTTTTCCAATTGGATATCGCGTCCGTCACTTCGACAATGCTGACTTTCGGCATGGGCGCGTCGTCGATGGCGCTGTTTGCGCGTGTCGGCGGCGGCATATTCACCAAAGCGGCTGATGTCGGTGCAGACCTTGTGGGCAAGGTGGAAGCCGGCATTCCGGAAGATGACCCGAGGAATCCTGCGGTTATCGCCGACAACGTGGGCGACAACGTGGGCGACGTAGCGGGCATGGGCGCCGATCTTTACGAATCGTATGTCGGCTCCATTGTATCAACGGCTTCTCTGGCGGTTGCGGCCGGTCTTGAAAAAGGCGTCATGATCCCGATGGTTATGGCGGCGATCGGCATTCTTGCTTCCATTATCGGCACATTCTTTGTTCGCTCGGGCGAAAAAGCCGAGCAGAAGGTGCTTCTGTCGGCGCTGCGCCGCGGCGTCAATATCAGCTCCGTGCTGATTGCGGTTGTGGCGTTTCTTCTTGTATATTTCCTGCTTGGACAGGAATATATCGGCGTTTTCTTCGCAATCATTTCCGGCCTTGTGGCGGGTATATTGATCGGGCTTTGCACGGAATACTTTACCTCCGATTCGTACAAGCCCACGCGCAATGTTTCGAATTCGTCCGCGACAGGCCCCGCAACGGTCATCATCAGCGGCATATCTCTCGGAATGCGTTCCACATTCCTTCCGATCATCATTGTCGGCGTTTCGGTTCTCGTTTCGTACTTTGCCTCGGGCGGCGCATCTAACTTCAATATGGGTCTTTACGGAATCGGCCTGTCGGCGGTGGGCATGCTCTCCACGCTGGGCATCACGCTCGCGACGGATGCATACGGCCCCGTAGCGGATAACGCGGGCGGCATTGCCGAGATGAGCCATATGGCTCCCGAAGTGCGTGAGCGTACAGATGCGCTCGATTCGCTCGGCAACACGACGGCGGCTACGGGCAAAGGCTTTGCGATCGGATCGGCCGCTCTGACGGCTCTTGCGCTTATTGTGTCTTATATGAACGAAGTGCACTTTACGACTCTGGATATTTTACAGCCTGCCACATTGATCGGCCTGTTCATCGGCGGCATGCTGCCGTTCCTTTTCTCGTCTATGACGATGAACGCGGTGGGCCGTGCGGCACAGGGTATTGTGGTGGAGGTGCGCCGGCAGTTCCGTGAAATTACGGGCCTTATGGAAGGCAAAGCGGATCCGGATTATGCGCGGTGCGTCGACATCTGCACACGCAGCGCCCAGAAGGAGATGATTCTTCCGGCGATGACGGGCATCATATCCCCGATTCTTGTCGGCCTCATTCTTGGGCCTTACGCAGTAGCCTCCATGCTTGCAGGTGCGGTGGTGACCGGCTTTATACTCGCGGTGATGATGGCGAATTCCGGCGGCGCATGGGACAACGCCAAAAAATATATTGAAGCGGGCAATAACGGCGGCAAAGGCAGCGATGCGCATAAGGCCGCGGTCGTGGGGGATACGGTTGGCGATCCGTTTAAGGATACGTCGGGCCCGTCCATCAATATCCTTATCAAGCTGCTGTCAATGGTTTCCATCGTATTTGCGGGTCTTTTCGCGAACGGCTGCTTGATCGATTTGTTCTTCAAGTAGAATTTTAAGCCTTTTTTCGGTGAAACAGCAAAAGCCGGCATCGGTGGGTGCCGGCTTTGCTTGTTCCTCGCAAGCTCGGACAACGCAAAAGCGCAAGGTGTGGGCTGCGCGGGCAAAGCCCGTCTTGCCCGCATTTATATTATTAGCTTGACTGAAGCCTGAGCCGGCATCGGTGGGCGCCGGCTTTCTGACTGCCCATATAATGCAGCAAAAGAGGGTATTTGAGACGGACATTGTTACGGAACAATGAAGTTTGTCATTTTTCTGTTGACAAGAATGTTGTCCAGTGTTTATAATAACCGCAATAAAGGCTGTGATGGAGAAAAGTAGCCGGAAATCTGTTTCGCAGAGAGCCGTCGGTTGGTGAAAGACGGCAGACAGTATTCGACGAACTCGCTCCGTAGCTGCTGCGTCGAAGGCTTGTTGTAGGCGCAGACGTCGTGACTCAACGTTACACGAGGACGGGTATCATGTTGTACCCTGATGAGCTGGCGGCATCATAGGCCGCAAGCAGAGTGGTAACGCGAAGTCTTTCGTCTCTGTATGACGAAAGGCTTTTTTAATTCAATCGCCTTACCGGTCGCAAAACAACATGAATAAATTGTTTTAAAAGGAGGCCGACAATGACAACGATCAAAATTTTTGACACGACGCTCAGGGACGGCGAACAGTCGCCCGGATGCAGCATGAATCTGCAGGAAAAGATTGAGGTGGCGCGTCAGCTGGAAAAGCTGGGCGTGGATGTAATCGAGGCCGGTTTTGCGATTTCGTCGCCGGGGGATTTTCAGTCAGTCAAGACGGTGGCCGAAACGGTTAAGAACGCAAGGGTGGCCAGCCTCGCAAGGGCGCTCAAAAAAGACATTGACAGCGCATACGAAGCGGTAAAGGGTGCGGTTAGCCCGAGAATCCATACCTTTTTGGCCACTTCGCCCATCCATATGGAATATAAGCTGAGAATGAAGCCGGAAGACGTTTTGGCGCAGGCTGTTGAAATGGTCAAGTATGCGAAATCCTACTGCGCGGATGTGGAGTTTTCCGCGGAGGATGCGTCAAGAAGCGAGCCGGAGTTTTTGTTCCGCGTGTTTGAAGCGGTGATCGCCGCGGGAGCCACATGCATCAATGTGCCCGATACGGTGGGGTATTCGATGCCGGAGGAATTCGGCGCGCTGATCAAAAGCATCAAGGAAAACGTCAGAGGCATCGAAAAGGTCGATTTGTCGGTCCATTGCCACAACGATCTCGGGCTGGCCGTCGCCAACTCGCTGGCGGCGATACGCGCGGGCGCCACTCAGGCGGAGTGCACCATCAACGGCATCGGCGAACGGGCGGGCAACGCGGCGCTTGAAGAGATCGTCATGGCTGTTGCGACGAGACAGGATTTCTTCGGGTATACGACGAATATCAATACGAAGCAGATATACAACTCGTCACGACTGATATCCGCCATCACGGGAGTGCCGGTACAGCCCAACAAAGCCGTTGTGGGGAAAAACGCCTTTGCGCACGAAGCGGGCATTCATCAGCACGGCGTGCTGGCCAATAAGAAAACCTATGAGATCATGACGCCGGAATCCATCGGCTTGCCCGAAAACGCAATCGTGCTGGGCAAGCATTCCGGCAAGCACGCGTTTTGCGAGCGTCTCAAAGAATTGGGTTATGTGTTGGACGAACAGCGCGTGAACGAAAGCTTTGAGCGGTTCAAAGAGCTGGCGGACAGAAAAAAAGAGGTTTCCGATATGGATCTGCGGGCGCTGGTGGAAATGGAGCGCTTTGAAATCCCGATGGATTACGAGTTTGACACGTTCGTTATCAACAGCGGAAACAAGATGACCGCCACCGCTGTCGTGAAGCTGATGCACGACGGAAAGGAAATCGAGGAGGCCGCCACCGGCGACGGTCCTGTGGATGCGGCGTTCAACGCGATTGAACGGTGTATCGGCGAAAGCTTCACACTGGAAGACTATATTGTCCGTTCCGTGACGGGCGGGAAAGACGCTCAGGGCGAAGTGGTTGTTAAACTGTCCAAAAACGGCAAAAATGTAAAGGGACGCGGGCTCAGCACGGATATTGTGGAAGCCAGCGTAAAGGCTTATATTGATGCCATCAACAGATATTTTTATCAAACGAAAGTGGAGGGCTGATAAAATTGGGAATGACAATGACACAAAAGATACTCGCGGCCAAAGCGGGCTTAAAAGAAGTTCATGCCGGTCAGTTTATTGAAGCCGATATCGATCTAGCGCTGGGCAACGATATCACGTCGCCTGTGGCTGTCAAAGAGTTCAAAAAGACGGGCCGCGGCAAGGTGTTCGACAAAAACAAGGTGGCGATTGTACCGGATCATTTTACGCCGAACAAGGATATCAAGGCGGCGGAGCAATGCAAGATGATTCGGGAATTCGCACTTGAGCAGAATCTGACCAATTATTTTGAAGTCGGTGAGATGGGCATAGAGCATTGCCTGATACCCGAGAAGGGTCTGGCGGTGCCGGGCGACGCCATTATCGGCGCGGATTCGCATACCTGCACATACGGCGCGCTTGGCGCTTTTTCGACGGGCGTGGGCAGCACGGATCTTGCGGCGGCAATGGCGCGCGGCAAATGCTGGTTCAAGGTGCCTTCGGCGATCCAATTCAAACTGACGGGAAAGCCGCAGAAATGGGTTTCGGGTAAAGATCTGATCCTCCATATCATCGGCAAGATCGGCGTGGACGGCGCCCTGTACCATTCAATGGAGTTTGCGGGAGACGGCGTGGCCTCGCTGACGATGGACGACCGCTTCACGATTGCGAATATGGCGATTGAAGCTGGCGCGAAAAACGGCATTTTCCCGGTGGATGAGCAAACGATTGCCTATGTCAAGGCGCATTCGTCAAAGCCGTATCGCGTGTTTGAAGCCGACGGCGACGCCGAATACGCGCGCGTGTTCGATATTGACCTTTCGGCGCTTCGGCCCACGGTGGCTTTTCCGCATCTGCCTGAGAACACAAAGACGATTGACGAGGTGGGCGATATCCGCATCGATCAGGTGGTCATCGGCTCCTGCACAAACGGGCGCATTACCGATCTGCGCATAGCGGCGGATATCCTCCGCGGGCGCAAAGTCAAAAAAGGCGTGAGAGTCATTGTATTTCCCGGTACTCAAGCCATTTATCTGCAGGCGGTCAAGGAAGGCATCGTTGCGGATCTGGTGGAGGCGGGCGCCGCGTTTTCAACACCGACATGCGGACCGTGCCTCGGCGGCCATATGGGCATACTGGCGGCGGGGGAGCGTGCGGTCTCGACGACGAACCGCAACTTCGTCGGCCGTATGGGACACGTAAAATCGGAGGTGTATCTTGCAAGCCCGGCGGTTGCAGCCGCCTCGGCGCTGACAGGACGCATCGAAGACCCCGCCAATATATAGGAAGGAAGTGCTGAATTTGAGCAAGGTATATAAATACGGAAGCAATGTGGATACGGATGTTATCATACCCGCAAGATATTTGAATACGTCAGATGAAAAAGAACTGGCGGCACACTGTATGGAGGATATCGATACCGATTTTGCTAAGACGGTGAAGCCGGGCGATATCATTGTCGCCGACGCCAACTTCGGATGCGGCTCTTCGCGTGAGCACGCGCCCATCGCGATCAAAGCATCCGGCGTATATTGTGTGATCGCCAAAACCTTCGCGCGGATATTTTTCCGAAATGCCATCAATATCGGTCTTCCGATACTTGAATGTGAAGAGGCTGTGAACGGTACGCAGAACGGCGACGAACTGGAAGTCGATTTGGAAACGGGCATTATCAGAAATTTGACGCGCGGAACAGAATATCAGGCGGAGCCGTTTCCTCCTTTTATGCGCGGCATCATTGACGCGGGAGGCCTCATAAAGGCGATATCAAAATAGGGCAAAAGGAAAGGCTCCGAGATTACCATCGGAGCCTCAGCTTGTCGAAAAACCTTCGGTTTTCCGACAGTTTTCCGGTTTTGCTTGTTCCTCGCAAGCTCGAAACGGCGCAAAACCGCAAGGTGTGGACTGCGCGGGCAAAGCCCGACTTGCCCACAAATGATATTTATAGCTTTATTGATAGTCTGAGGCTCCGAGATTACCATCGGATCCTTTAGAATTATCAATATGTCTGTATCGTCATTCTCATATACGAGAGAAGATACAATAATGAGTAATATTCGGCAAACTTATTGAATTGCGGATATGGCGGGCACGCGTTTCAGCACGGCGATGGCAATCGGTATTGCCGCGGTAAATTTCAAAATATCGATGACAATGAAAACGCCGTTGTACACGAAAATGATGGTTTCAAGCGGCACGCCCTTTCCCAAATATCCATTCATTATCAATGCCATATATGCTATGCCGATGATATACATGACGATGATGCAAAGCAGCGAGTATCCGGCGATTTGAAGAACGCGCAAAAGCGAAGGCCTGTTTTTTCCGCCGGCTATCAGATTAAGCAGTTTTTTTCTGACCAACACGCTGATCAAGAAGGCAGTGACGCAAAAGCCGATGATAAATCCGAAAGACGGCTGCAGCACATATGAAAAGCCGCCGCCGTTCATAAAGACGGGCAGCCCCAGAAGGCCGACGGCCGTGTATACGGCTTGAGAAACGAACGCATATCGGGGCTCAAGCAGCAAACCTGCAAGAAAAATAAAGAAGGTTTGAAGCGTGAAGCTCATCGGCGTGCCGGGTATCGGAATCCGGACAAATATGCCGGCGGCGGTGAGCGCAGCAAAAAGCGCACAAAAAATCATTTGCCTTGTTTTCATGATAGACACCTCTAATGTAAACTAATATGATGATATAAAGTTTACAATACAAATTTGTCATTGTCAATGACAATATCGTCACAAAACGATGTGTCAAAAGGACTTTGCAATACCAATAAAATCATGTATAATCGGCTTATGATACCGTTCATTCTGTTATGGGAGCTGGCGGTTCCGGCTGATGAGACGGAACTCAAGCTGATACAGTCAGTTAAAGAAGGCGATCAGTCTGCGCTGGAAGCGCTGATTTTGCGATACGAAAAAATAGTTTACAATGTGGCTTACCGCTTTATGGGCAATGAAGCCGACGCATACGACATGGCGCAGGAGGCGCTCATAAAAATCTACAGAAGTGCGCCGAAATTTCGTCTTGAATCGTCTTTTTCGTCTTGGGTATACAGGGTAACGGCGAATGCCTGCATGGATGGGCTTCGAAAACGAAAAAAAACGCCGATATCGCTTGACAGCACTTTGGAAAACGGCGCCGTTTTTGAAGATACCGTTACGATGACTCCGGAAAACCATGTGCTGAGCATTGAAAGCCGGGACGACATCCAAAAGGCAATCAGCGCGCTGTCCCAAGACCATAGAATCGCGGTGGTTCTGCGGGACGTGCAGGGGCTTTCATATGAGGAAATCGCCGGCATATTGGGCATTTCCATCGGTACGGTCAAATCTCGGCTTAGCCGAGGGAGGCAGCGGCTCAAGGAAATGCTGATGCATCATTGAATTCTCGGAACAATTACGGCATAGGAAACGTCTTATCGGCATGAAAAGACGTTTTTTCTTTCTCAAAAAACAGTGGTGGAGGGTGTTATGAAGAAAGCATTTTTATCGGCATTGGTCTGTGCTTTTATGATGGCGACGTTATTCGGCTGCGCATCATCGCCGCAGGCTGATAATGCGGCGGCCACGTATTATGCCGAGGGCAAAGCTGCAGCCGCGTCTGAACAGGCGGAGGAGCCCGAGTATGCTGCCTCCCCGCAAGAGTCTGCTGCGCCAAACGACAGCGGTTCAGGCATCAATTACGACGGCTTGGTGCTTCAGCCGGACGTCAACAGGAAGATCGTTTTTAACGCGAGCTTTCAGATACAAACAAAAAATTTTGACGACGATTACAATAGGATTATCGGCATGATGAAGGAGCTTGGCGGTTATATCGAGTCGTCTTCGGTGTCGGGAAGCAAGCCGGAGGAGTGGACGGATACGGGACGTCATGCTTCGCTCACACTGCGCGTGCCAAGCGGCAAATTCAATGATTTTACAACAAGACTCGGTGAATATGGCAAGACTGTTCAAAGTTCGATCAGCGGGCGGGATATTTCGCTTGAGTATTTTGATACTGAAACGAAATTGAAAACCCTGCGGACACGTGAATCAAGGCTGTTGGAATTGCTGGAAAAGGCCGCGACGCTTGAGGATATCGTTCAGCTTGAAAGCGCGCTTGCCGATGTGTCGTATCAGATACAGATGCTCGAGACGAACTTGAGAGACTACGACAGCCTCATCGACTATTCCACCGTCACGATTGAGCTGCAGGAAGTCAATCAGGTGCAAAATGTCACATCGCCGAGCGAAGACCTTGGAACGCGTATTGGAAATGCGTTTTATTCGGTACTCAACGCGGTTGCGGACTTCGGCGAATTTCTGCTGATATTCCTGGTGGGCGGTGCGCCGGTGATCGTTCCGCTTGCGGCGATCATTGTGTTGATCGTCGTCATTGTCAAGCGCAGAAAGAAAAAAGCGGTTAACAGCCAACAACCGCAAAATCCAATATGATATAAGGAGATGCTTATGAAAAGAAAATTATTGCTTGTGACTGCCGTATCCGTTTTATTATTGGCTTTATCGGGATGCACTGTCCGCTCCGAGGGTGAAAGCGCGGGGATCATAACGGCTGGAGAGCCGGATAAAGACATAAAAAGCATAACCGTTTCCGCAGAAGGAAAAGTCACGGTATCGCCGGATGTGGCGTACGTGACTGTCGGCGTGACCACGCAGGACAAGGATATGCAAAAAGCACAGGACAGAAACGCCGAAGTAATGAGCGCCATGACAGCGGCGCTGAAGAGCGCGGGGCTGACGGACGAGGATATTCAAACCACGCAATACAACGCGTATCCGATTTACGATTATTCCAGCGGTAAACAAAATATCGTGAATTATGAGGTCAGCAATCTGGTTGAACTGACAATCAAAGAGATGAACCGTGTCGGCGAGTTTATCGATATCGCCGTAAACAACGGCGCCAATATCACGAACTCCATCAGCTTCGGTGTGCTCGACCAGCAGGCAAGCTATGACGAAGCATTGAAGCTTGCCGTGGCTGCGGCGAAGGCAAAAGCGGATACGCTTGCCGGATCGGGCGGCATAAAAATCGCGGGGATTTTGCAAATGACTGAAAATTCGTCAGGCGGTGAGGTTTATAGGTATGAAACCGCCGCCGCCGATATGCAATCCGCATCAACGCCGATATCTTCCGGAACGCTTGACATTCGAGCCAATGTGACGATCGTTTATGAGATCGAATAACGGCCACTCTTCAATGACCGGAGAATGATTTCTTCGGTCTTTTTTTGTGACCGTTAAGCGCTCATATTCTTGTGATTCCTCGCACATAATAGAGCTCGAATGGGAGGCTGTATGTGAAAGAGTTTATTCCGACGCGGGTCTA
>JAJUJH010000204.1 GCA_029265435.1 Clostridiales bacterium | reverse complement strand
TGCACGATCGTAAAATCCTTTCTTGAAATTATCGGCTCGTGAGTATTTTTCACGACAATCCATTGCTCAGGCGGCACATCCATACGCATGTCGATTTTACGGTTTGGGGAAGTTGTTTTGCCCTGAACCATATCTCCCACATACACATGGTTGCTGAGTATGCTTAATATGTGCTGCCGGTTCCAGCGCCGTGTTTTAGCGGATTTTTGATATATCGACGCCCGCCATGCCACAGGGCTGTCAATATGAAGATCGTTCAACCGCCGTGCAATTCCGGATAATGAGGCTCCTTCAAGAAACCAGCGGAAAATGCTCCTGACGTTATCGGCCGCAGACGGATCAATCACCAGCTTGTGCTTATCATCCTCGCTTCTCAGGTATCCGTACGGTTCAAGCGTTCCGACAAACTTTCCTTCGCGCATCTTGACCGATAAGCTGGCTCTCGTTGATTTTGACACCTCCTGCAGATATGCGTCATTAAACAAATTGATCAGAGGCACTTCAATTCCGTTCATGCGGTCTTTGTCCTCAAAGCTGTCAAAGCCTTCGATCGCCGTGATGATTCTTACGCCGAAACGCGGAAAAAATTTCTCGATGAAATAGTTGGCGTCGATGTGCTCGCGTCCGAAGCGTGAGAGGTCTTTGACCATCACGCAGTTGATTAATCCCGCCTGAATATCGTCAATCATCTCATTAAACGCGGGGCGGTCAAAGCTTCCGCCGGATTCGCCGTTATCGGAATACTCTTTGCAGATAGACAACCCTTTTTTGGACGCGAGGGACGTCAGTATTTCAACCTGGTTAAGGATACTGTTGCGCTCAGAATCCTTTTCCTGCTCGGAGATTCTTGTATATATCGCCGTTTTCCATCTATCCATTTGATCTCTCTGAGGCATCAAGATAATGACGGATATTTTCTATTTCAGAGGCATGGTTAAATTCGACGCTGACGCTTTGCTCACGGCCGATCCGTACCAAACGGATCAATGTTAACGCGGCTTCTCTTGTCAGCCCGTCGATGGGATCATACTGCGCAATACTATCCAGCCAGCCCAGCTTGTTTAAACCGTTAAGAAAATTGATGCGGCTTTGAATCTGATCGATTTCAATCCGTTTCTTCTGCATTCTTGAATCAATTTCAAGCTTGATCGTCAGATAATCATCCTTGCTGATAACGCCCAGCTTCCAGTCCTCATAGGCCGAGCACTTAAGCTCACTTTGCCGTGACAGATACGTCTGTGCTTCTTTCAGCCGATCTTCAAGATTTAAAAGGTCAACGGTATTTGAGCGCAAACTCTGCAGACGTGATCGGATATTTCGGCAATCATCAATATGAGAAAACACGGCCTGCATGACAGCCTCATGCAGCTGCTCATGCCTAATAACGGCGGGACAGTCACAGCCCTTATGGCCATGCTCGTATTTCCGGCACCTGTAATAAACATAATCCCTGCCTTTTATATGAGTTGGACAGCGCAGCAAGCCGGAGCCGCAGTTGCCGCATCGCAGCAGCCCGCTGAAAAGATACACATGATCACGATGGCTTGCCGTGCGCGCTTTGGCATGGCTGCGAAGCATCCTTTGTACCGCGTCAAACGATTTTCTGTCGATGATCGGCTCATGCATATTCTCAACAATGATATGCTTGTCGATGTCCAGATATATGATCCGTCGATCTTTGTAGTTCCGTGTGGTTCGCATTCCCTGATGGACACAGCCGGCATATGTATAGTTGCAGAGCATTTTGCGGATGGTGGTAGGCCGCCACATTTTTGCCTCATCCGTACTGTTTATTTGCCCTGTCAGCCTGTACTCGGAACAGCAGGCGATATTCATATCATTGAGCTTTTGGGCAATACGGATAACGCCGATGCCATCCAGATACCAGCTGAATATCTGACGCACGATATGCGCCACCTTTTCATCCGCAACAAGCTTGTATTTATTGTTCGGGTCTTTTTTGTACCCGTAAATCGCGTGTGTGATATGCATACCCTGTCTGCGCATCATATCATGGGACGCACGGACTTTTCTCGATATTTCGCGGCTGTTGTTGTCGTGCATGAGGTTCTTGATGCGTACCATGAGGCTGGTCGTTTCGTCCGCGTCTGTCAATGTATCCAGTCCGTCAAGCACAGATATGAAGCGCACATTGTGACGCGGGAAAAAATCCTCCAGCAGTATTCCGGCATCAATGTAGTTGCGCCCGAAGCGCGACAGGTCTTTCACGATAATGCAATTGATTTTGTTATCCTCAATATCTTTAAGCATTCTGTTGAACTGTTCTCTGTCAAACCTGGTTCCCGTGACGTTTTCATCCACATAAAATTCATAGCTGTTATGGCTGAAATTCTCGTCGGCAAAGTCCGACAAAAGCTTACGCTGATTGATGATGCTGTCGCTCTCAATACAGTCGCCGTCTTCGCGGGATAACCGTATGTAGCAAGCGATTTTCCATTCCAATGTTTTTCCCTCCTGTATGCATTCATATATTTTACAACACACCCCGCCCCTGTTGAATACATAATTTGAAAAACATTGAGAGTAATTGTTAATCTATCGCATGGCGGCCATACGGCCGCCGTGCGATGACTATTCTTTATGGCGAACATATTTTAGCTGGCTTTGATCAAAGCCACATAGGAATTGCACCCCAACCGTTTTCATCGTATGGCTGGCTTTAACGTTCAGAAGTTTCCCCCTGTAAGTGTCATCGCGAATGCGGATGATCAGTCCGCACACACATTGGTTCTTGATGCTTATCGCTCGCCGCCTTAGATCGT
>JAJUJH010000124.1 GCA_029265435.1 Clostridiales bacterium | reverse complement strand
GCCAAAGAAGAAATCCACGCATTAAGAACGGAATTCGAAAGAGAGTCCAAAGAAAGACGAAGCGAGATCCAAAGAGTCGAGAGAAGGTTGGCCCAAAGGGAAGAAGCGCTTGACAAAAAGATGGCAAGCGTCGAAGCCAAAGATGAACAGATTAACAAAAAGCTGAAGGAAATCAGCAAGCGTAAAGAAGAGATCGATCAGGTGTATGCTGAACAGATTGCTCAACTGGAAAAAATATCCGGATTGACGATTGACGAAGCAAAATCGCTGCTGCTTGAAAAAGTCGAGCAGGAAACCAGACGCGATATGGCGGTATATGTGAGGGATATTGAAAACAAAGCCAAAGAAGAGGCGGATAAGAAATCCCGTGAGATCATAGCCAATGCCATTCAGAAATATGCGGCTGACCATGTGGCTGAAAACACCGTTTCGGTTGTTGCGCTGCCCAATGATGAAATGAAAGGAAGGATCATCGGCCGCGAAGGGCGCAACATCCGGGCGCTGGAAACGGCGACGGGTATCGATCTGATTATAGACGATACGCCCGAAGCCGTCATATTGTCGGGTTTTGATCACATCAGAAGGGAAGTCGCAAGGATCGCGCTCGAAAAGCTCATTATCGACGGCAGAATTCACCCGGCGCGCATTGAGGAAATGGTTAAAAAGGCGCGCAAGGAAGTGGACAAGGAAATCAGAGATGCGGGTGAGCAAGCCGCTTTTGAAGCCGGCATTCATAATCTGCATCCCGAAATCATCAAGCTGCTCGGTCGTCTCAAATACCGCACCAGTTATGGTCAGAATGTGCTCAAGCATTCGCTTGAAGTGGCGCATTTAGCGGCGGTAATGGCGGCGGAGCTCGGGGCCAACGTCAAGCTTGCCAAACGCGGCGGTCTTCTGCACGATATTGGTAAAGCTGTCGATCATGAGGTTGAAGGGCCTCATATTCAGATCGGAGCCGATCTGGCAAAGAAATATCGGGAAGCCAACGATGTGATTCACTGTATTCAGGCGCATCATGGCGATATTGAGGCGCAAACGGTGGAGGCGGTACTGGTACAGTCTGCGGATGCCATATCGGCGGCTCGTCCCGGCGCAAGAAGAGAAACTCTCGAAAACTACATAAAACGCTTAGAAGCTTTGGAAGAAATCGCGAATTCTTTCTCGGGTGTCGACAAGTGTTATGCCATACAGGCAGGACGTGAAGTGCGTATATTGGTCAAGCCCGAGGATGTTGACGATGCTGGTATGCATTTAATGGCCAAAGACATCGTGAAAAAAATCGAAAAGGATCTGGATTATCCGGGACAAATCAAGGTGAATGTGATAAGGGAAACCAGATCGGTCGAATTTGCAAAGTGAAGACAGAGAGGAGCCATATTCGGCTCCTCTTTCAATTTTGGAGGTTGAGCATGTTTGATATCGCGGACGCGCATAACGACTTCCTGGCCTTTCATGCGGTGGATGAAGACAACAGGCTTTATGATCATACGGATGTCAACCGCTTGAAAAGCGGCGGTGTGAAGCTGCAGAATTTTGCGGTCTGGGTGCCGCCGGAAACAGAAAACAGGCTTGATATGTGTTTTCGGCAGATTGCGTATTATGCGGATTTTTTGGAAGAGAACAAAGACGATGTGTGCGGCTGTTCAGACGAGAAAGCCCTCCATAACGGCAATAAAATATGCGCCGTCCTTTCCATCGAAAGCGGCGAAAGCATCGACTGCCGCAACGAATATATACCGTTTGTATATGATAAAGGCGCGCGGATGATGAGCCTTACATGGAACGGCGAAAACGAGTATGCGGGCGGTTGTATGGCCGATTGCGGATTGAAGAAGAAAGGCATTGAGGCATTGAAAACGCTGAATGAACTGAATATGGCCTTTGACGTGTCTCACATCAACGAGAAAGGGTTCTGGCAGGCGCTTGAAGTCTACGAACATGCGCCGTGCGCCACGCATTCGTGTGTTTTTGATTTGTGCAAATCGGTACGCAATCTGAAAAAGGATCAGATAAGGGCGCTGATAGAACGCGGCGGTTTTATCGGAATCAATTTTTATACGGTTTTTTTACGCGGACCTCATGCGGATATCGGAGATATACTCGACCATATTGCGTATGTGCTTGATTGCGGCGGGGAAGAGGCTGTGGGGTTCGGCAGCGATTTCTGCGGTATTATGTATACGCCGGATGGACTCGGATCTTCTTCGGACTATCAAAAGCTTCCGGAAGCCATGCTTCAGCGTAATTACGGGGAAGAGCTTATTTCGAAAATTTGCTATGGCAATTTCGCCCGTTATATATTAAAATTTTTAAAACAACAAACAAGGTGTGTGCAATGAAGGATCAATACGAAAACCCGCTTCTGACGCGTTATGCGTCAAAAGAAATGGCCGAGCTTTTTTCGGACAATGTCAAATTCAGAACGTGGCGCCGGCTTTGGGTGGCGCTTGCGGAATGCGAAAAAGAGCTGGGCCTCGAAATAACCGACGAACAGATTGCGGAAATGAAACGGCACATGGACGATATCAATTATGATGTGGCTGAGACACAGGAAAAAATCGTCCGGCACGATGTGATGGCCCATGTGCACGCATACGGCGTTCAATGTCCAACGGCTAAGCCGATCATCCATCTCGGCGCCACAAGCTGCTTTGTGGGAGACAATACCGACTTAATCGTGATGCATGATGCGCTTAAGCTCGTTGAAAATAAGCTCGTCAGCGTGATCGAAAATCTTTCCCGGTTCGCACTGAAATATAAAGATCTGCCGGCGCTTGGGTTCACGCATTTTCAGCCCGCACAGCTGACCACCGTCGGCAAGCGCGCCACGCTGTGGATACAAGACCTGATGATGGATCTTGAGCAGATCCAAAGCATTATAAAAGGCTTTAAGCTGCGCGGTGTTAAAGGCACAACCGGAACCGGCGCAAGCTTTTTGTCGCTGTTTAACGGCGATGCCGCAAAAGTGAAAGCACTGGATAAGGCCGTCTGCGAGAAACTTGGGTTTTCTTCGTCTTTCGCTGTAACGGGACAGACATATCCGAGAAAATTCGATTCCATCGTGCTGAACGCGCTGTCTTTGATTGCGCAGAGCGCCTATAAATTCAGCAATGATATAAGATTGCTTCAAAACCTGAAAGAAATCGAGGAGCCATTTGAAAAAAACCAAATCGGTTCTTCCGCTATGGCGTATAAGCGCAATCCGATGCGCAGCGAACGAATGGGGGCGCTGTGCCGCTTTGTGTTAACCATGCCGATCAATACGTCTTTCACAGCATCTACACAGTGGTTTGAGCGAACGCTCGACGATTCGGCGAACAAACGAATCGTGATGCCGCAAAGCTTTCTGGCCATTGATGCGATACTCAATCTTTATCTCAACATCAGCGACGGGCTTGTGGTGTATGAAAACGTCATCAGGAACCATATCGCTCAGGAGCTACCGTTTATGGCGACGGAAACGATTCTGATGGAAGCGGTAAAACGCGGCGGTGACAGGCAAGAGCTTCACGAACGTATCCGAAAGCATTCCATGGCGGCTGCGGAACGCGTTAAAATGCACGGAGAAAGCAATAATCTGCTTGATTTGATTAAAGCGGATTGCGCGTTTAAAATGACGCCGGAAGAAATCGACGGTTTGCTCGATCCGCAAAAGTTTACGGGCTGCGCTTCCGTTCAGACGGATAATTTTCTAAACGAACATGTTAAACCCTTGCTGGAGCAATATGCGGGGCGTATCGGTATGAAAAGCGAAGTGCGCGTATGACAGCGATTATCGCAGTGTGCAGACGAAATGTCGCAAAATGGAAAAACGGAGCAAAGCCGGTTTGCTCCGTTGAAATGGCAGGGGAGACGCGACTCGAACACGCAACCGTCGGTTTTGGAGACCGATGCTCTACCAATTGAGCCACTCCCCTACAGCAGACAATCGTTATTATAATCAATTTGCATGGGGACGTCAATAGGAAGAAAAGTATGAAACGGCACCATGCATTAATAAAATAAGCATATTCCGTTTTTGAATAAATGATGTATAATAAAACGCGGTCAACGCCTAGATGGTCAGATAACGGCTCTGCCGTAACTATATTTTAAATTGATCAGGAGGGTTCAAATGTCAGCTTATACGCTCGGTTTTGTGGGAGCGGGCAACATGGCAAACGCCATCATAAAAGGCGCAGTGGAAAAAGACGTTTTGCCATGCGACCATGTATATATTTTTGATGTGGATAATGCCAAAACTGCGATATTGTCAGCCGACCTTCATGTCAACATTGCCTACAGCATCAAAGAGCTTTGCGAAGTCAGCCATATCATCATGATTGCCGTTAAACCCAATGCGATGGAGGCTGTTCTGAAAGAACTAAAGCCTTATATCGCCGATAAGCCTGTCGTATCCATCGCAGCGGGCTGGAGCGCCGAAATGATTCGGGAAATAATCGGTGCGGATAAAAAGGTTCTGCGGCTTATGCCCAATACGCCGCTGCTTGTAGGCGCGGGTATGAGCGTTTTTGAAACGCCGCATAATCTTCCTGACGATATGGCGGCATTTGTGGAAAACATTTTCTCCACGCTTGGAGAGGTGGATCATGCCCCTTGCAAGTCGATGGATGCAGTAACGGCGGTATCGGGAAGCGGGCCCGCGTATGTTTTCATGTTTATCGAAGCGTTGGCCGACGCGGGCGTGCTTTGTGGATTGCCGCGTTCGCAGGCGGTAAAGCTCGCTGTTCAAACAGTTATGGGCAGCGCAAAAATGGTCAAAGATACGGGCAGCCATCCGGGAGCGCTCAAGGATGCGGTTTGTTCACCGGGAGGTACAACAATAGAAGCGGTCAAATCGCTTGAACGCGATGGTTTCAGAGGCGCCGTAATTAACGCCGTGGAAAAATGCGCGCAAAAATCCCATATATTGTCTAATAAACAATGAAAGAGGTTACCATATATACGGATGGCGCTTGCTCGCATAATCCGGGTCCGGGGGGATGGGCCGCCGTGCTCATGTATAAAGGCAATGAAAAACGTATCAGCGGGTATGCGCCGGACACGACAAACAACCGTATGGAGCTGACAGCTGTGCTGGAAGCAATTAAAGCACTGAAAGAACCATGCAGCGTCACTATCCATACGGACAGCGCTTATATTCACCAAGCATTTGAAAAGGGCTGGATCCAAAAATGGCTCTCAAACGGATGGAAAAACGCGGCGAAGCAGCCGGTGGAAAATCAGGATCTATGGAAAGCGATACTGCAGGCATCAAAACAGCATCGCATCACTTATAAAAAAGTAAAGGGTCACGCGGGCGATACGTTCAATACGATATGTGACAGTCTTGCGAGAAAAGCGATACAAGACAATATTATTAAGATATGAGGCATTCCAACTATGCGTAAAAGGCTAGTTTTGCGCATAGTTATTGAAATTAATCAGCGTTTACATTATAATGCTGGCATACAGTTCGCAAAGGTGATGCCTTTATGTCTAAACAAAGCAAAACAGAAATCAATATACAAAAGACGGAAAAGCTTCGGCATATTCTTGACACTTTGCCCAAGTTCTCAATCGAATTCTTTCGCGGGATCGAGCAAAACACATTGTTGCTGACAAGGATCAATTATGCGTATGACCTTCGTCTGTTTTTTTCTTTTCTTGAAAATGAACTTGGCATAGATATGAAAAATTTCGAATCAAAAGACCTTAACAATATTACATTGACAGATATCGAGCGTTTCCTTGAATACGTTCGTTTATATTATAAAGACGATGCGGCTGTTGAAAACGGTGAAAATGGCGTGGCGCGGAAGCTGTCTACATTGCGCGCTTTTTTTAAGTATTTCTATAACAAGGAAATATTAGTCAACAATGTGACCACACGTATTAAAACGCCGAAGATTCATGAAAAACCGATTCTGCGGCTTGATCAGGAAGAAGCACTGCGCTTATTGTATATTATCGATACCGGCCATGGTTTATCGGATAAGCAGCTGAATTTTCATCAGCGGACACGTTTGCGTGACCTTGCCATATTTACGCTGTTTTTAACGACCGGCATCCGCATCAGCGAACTGTGCGCGCTGGATGTCTGTGATGTTGATCTGGAACGCCGTACTTTCAGGGTGCTTCGAAAAGGCGGCAGCGAAGCGTTGCTTTATTTCAGCATTCAGACAGCCGAGGCATTGCGTCGATATCTTGATGAAAGAAAAGCGTCGGCAAATTACAGCTTAAACTCTCCCCTCTTTCTTTCTCTGCAAAATAAGCGAATGAGTGTTCGCGCTTTGCAGATGCTTGTTCACAAATATGCTCAGATTGCCGTCCCGCTTAAAAACATTTCCCCCCATAAGCTTCGCAGCACGTACGGCACGCTGCTTTATCAGCAAACGGGCGATATCTATCTGGTGGCGGATGTGCTGGGCCACAAAGATGTCAATACGACGCGCAAGCATTATGCCGCAATCGACGAATCGCGAAGAAAGATGGCTTCTGAAGCCGTTATTTTAAAGAGAGACGACGAATAAGAACATATGTTTGCATATTTTCGTTGACAGACGCATTTCCGTTTGATATATTTTTTTTATCAATGAACAGCGAGGTTGGTTATGGAAGATTTAACGCGGCGTCAGGACGAAGTGCTGGAATACTTGAAAGAATATATCAACGAAAATGGGTATGCGCCCTGTGTGCGCGATATTTGTTTGGCGCTTAACTTGAAATCCACGTCTACCGCCCACGCGCATTTGACAAAGCTTGAAAAGAAGGGCTACATATCCAGAGATCCCGCAAAACCGCGTACAATTATGATTCTGGATGGATGCACATCCAAGCCGCGCATGGTCTCCGTGCCCGTTGTGGGGCGTGTGGCGGCCGGAACGCCGATTACGGCAGTTGAAAATATCGAGGAATACATATCACTCCCCTATTCGCTTCTCGGCAGCGATGATGTGTTCATTCTCAACGTCTGCGGAGACAGCATGATTAACGCGGGGATTTATGACAGGGATAAAATTATCGCGCAAAAGCAGGATTACGCACAAAACGGTGACATCGTCGTCGCGCTGATTAACGACGAAGCCACCGTTAAGCGTTTTTTTGTGGAAAACGGCTATGTCCGCCTCCAGCCCGAAAATGAAAACTATGCGCCGATCATCACACGAGAAATCGACATACTCGGGAAGGTGATCGGCGTGCTGCGCATGTTCAGATAATATTCATTTCTTCAAGCGCCATCATCAGGCCGAGTTTCATATGCGCATAAGTTAAGCCTCCCTGCGCATACACAATATAAGGCGGCTTAACGGGCGCGTCGGCGCTGAGCTCTATGGATGCGCCCTGAACAAACGTGCCGGCCGCCATCACGATTTTATCTTCGTAGCCCGGCATATCCCACGGCACAGGCTCGGCCTGGCTGTCAATCGCCGCGGCTTTTTGTATGCCGCGCGTATAAGCCAGAAGCAGCTTTTCATCATGCAGCTTTATCGATTGCGTGATATCGCTTCTCTTTTCGTCATGCTTCGGATAAACGTCAAAATTCAGCATTTCAAAAACCTTGGCAAAAAGCACGCTGCCTTTAAGCGCTTCCCCCACCGTATGGGGCGCCATAAACAATCCTTGAAAAAACGGACGGTAAGTGGCTTCATACGAACCGACCTCCATGCCAAGTCCCGGGCAGGTCAGCCTGTTTTCCGCAAGCTCAACAAGATCGGCTCGTCCAGCCACATAGCCGCCTGTGGGGGCAAGACCGCCGCCCGGATTTTTGATGAGAGACCCGGCCGCCAAGTCG
>JAJUJH010000096.1 GCA_029265435.1 Clostridiales bacterium | reverse complement strand
GCTGTCCACCGGCGATTATTCGCAGGTGGCGCGGCTAGTCTGCGTCTTGTCCGATGAGTTGAAGGCGGCCGGTGTATCGCTGGCGGTGCCGTCGCTGCGCATCGATTCATACGAAGGCGAGTTTGCGCAGAAATTAAAAGAGGTGCGCAATACGGGACTGACGTTCGCGCCGGAGGCGGGGACACAAAGGCTGCGCGATATCATCAACAAGAATCTGACGGAGAACGAGATTTTCGATACGGTCAAGGAAGCGTTCGAGTCCGGCTCAAACGGCGTGAAGCTCTACTTCATGATGGGGCTGCCGGGTGAAACGATGGACGATGTGCTGGGCATTGCCGATCTTGCGGCGCGCATCCGCGACATATACTATCAGACGCCCAAAGAAAAACGCTCGGGCGCGTTTAAGCTGACGGTCAGCGTTTCGTGCTTCGTGCCTAAGGCGCATACGCCGTTTCAATGGGCGCGGCAGGACGATATATCCGCGTTTGAAGACAAGCAGCGTCGGCTTAAAGACGCGCTTCGGCGTATCGGCGGCGTCAAATTCAACTGGCACGATGCGCGCCTGAGCATGCTCGAGGCGGTGTTCGCTCGAGGCGACAGGCGGCTTTCGGCCGTTCTTGCAAAGGCGTATGAGTCGGGCTGCCGGTTTGACAGCTGGAAAGAGCTTTTCGATTTTGACAAATGGCTTTGGGCGTTTGACGAAACGGGGGTAGACCCCGCGTTTTATGCGGCGCGGGAACGCGGCAGGGATGAAGTACTGCCATGGGATATGATCGATACGGGCGTTTCCAAAGCGTATCTTTGGAAGGAGTACGAGCGTGCTCTGGCGCAGAGCACCACTCCGGACTGCCGTAAGGGCTGCACCGGCTGCGGGCTGAAGGAAGCGGGGCTGTGCGTATGAGGATGGCGCTGGAATTTGCCAAAACGGGCGCGGCCAAATATATATCGCATCTCGATGTGCAAAGGGCCTTCTCGCGCGCGATACGGCGCTCCGGGCTGCCCGTCAGGCTGTCGGAAGGGTTTAATCCGCATTATGTGGTATCGTTCGCATCGGCGCTCTCGCTCGGCATGGAGAGCGTATGCGAATGTGCGGAAATGGCGCTGACGGAAGAGATTCCCGCGGACGATTTCCTGCTGAAACTGGCGCGTGCGCTGCCGCCTGGTCTGTCCGCAAAACGGGCGGTGAGGCTGCGGGACGACGCGCCGAAGCTGATGGCGGCGCTGTGCGAGGCCGAGTACGAGATGCCGGTTGAAGCGGAGCGCGAGGCCGAATTTGAGCGTGCGGCCGCGGCATTGATGAGCCGCGGTGAGATCGTAACGGTCAAAGTCACGGACGGCAAAGAAAAAACGGTGGATATCCGCCCGCTAATCAAATGGGTCGGCATGAGAGACGGAAGGCTTGTGATGCGCCTGTCCGCCGCGCAGACGGGCGCGCTGAAAGCCGATTTGCTGCTGGATGAAATCCAAAAGGAAACAGGCGAGTTTGTCCGGCGTGTGCGAAGAACCGGTCTGTATACCGTTCAGAACGGAACGGCAACGGATCTGCTGGACGCGCTGAAGGTGTGAACGGTCAGGATTCGTCCTGAAATATAAATTTTGAGCAGACGGAGTCATTCATGAATAAAAAAATCATTGCGGATGTCAACGGCTTGGAGGCGAGGATTGCCCTTCTCGAGGATGATAAGCTGGTTGAGATCCATGTGGAGCGGCGCGGAAAAGAACGTCTTGTCGGGAATATTTACAAAGGACGCGTGGCCAATGTGCTTCCGGGCATGCAGGCGGCATTTGTGGATATCGGCCTTGACCGGAACGCTTTCTTATACGCGGGAGACATACTGGTGGACACGTCGGATTTTGAATTCGGCCAGAAGTCGGATACGGTCAATCTGCGGCCCACCAGAATCGAAGATATGGTGAAAGAGGGGCAGGAGATCCTTGTCCAGGTATTGAAGCAGCCCGGAGGCACGAAGGGAGCGCGCATCACGACGCATGTGACGCTGCCCGGACGCATGATGGTGCTGATGCCTACGGTCAACCATGTGGGCGTGTCGCGTCGTATTGAGGACGAACAGGAACGCACACGCTTAAAGGAAATCATGGAAAGCATCAAGCCCAAGGATATGGGCATCATTGTGCGGACGGCGGCCGTGGGGAAAACCGCGGAGGATTTTGAGGACGAGGTGCGTTTCCTGTCGCGGCTGTGGCAGCGCATTGTGAGCCGCAGCGAAGTGATACGGGCGCCGCGGCTTCTGCATGCGGAAGAATCGCTTGTGTTCCGCACGGTCCGCGATATGTTTACTTCGGACGTGTCCGAATTCGTCATCAATGACCATGACTATTACGACAAGGTGGTTGCGGTGGTGGGCATCATCGCGCCGCAGCTTAAAGACAGGGTGAAGCTGTATTCCAACGGCGTCAGCATATTCGACGATTACGGCATTCAGGCGCGTATCGACAAGGCGCTCGAAAAAAAGGTCTGGATGAAGAACGGCGCATATATCATCATCGACGAGACGGAAGCGTTGACCGTTATCGACGTCAATACAGGAAAATTCGTGGGCGACAATAATCTGCAGGAAACGATACTGGAGGTCAACATCGAGGCGGCGAAGGAAATTGCGCGGCAGCTTCGTCTGCGCGATATCAGCGGCATCATCGTGATCGATTTCATCGACATGGAAGTGGAGGGCAACAAGCAGAAGGTGGTGGAGGCGCTGGAAACGGCGCTTGCGAAAGACCGGACAAAAACAAACGTGCTCGGCATCACCGGCCTTGGGCTTGTCGAGATGACGCGCAAAAAGGTCCGCCGCAAGCTGTCGAGCGTCGTGAAGCGCACATGCCCTTACTGCGGCGGCAGCGGCCTTGTGGACAGCGAGGAGACGACGGCGATGAACCTGCGCCGGCTCATACTCCGGCAGACGGCCAATACGGATATCAGGGAATACCTGATCGAGGTCAATACGCAGGTGGCCAAGTACATCGAGAGCAAGGCGGAGACCGAAACGCCGGTTATTCCCAAGATTGACGGAGTAAAGTTTTATGTGATATCGAGCGAGGCGATGCACATTGCCGATTACAAATTGGTTGAGATTGCGTCGCAGAAGGAACGTGAGAAGCTGATCGGAAAAGCGAGGGTGTTTTGTTGACAGTATAAGACGCATATGATATTATCTTAAATTGAGCCGCACGAAAATGGCGTTTCAAATCCGGCGTTGTTAAATAAGATGAGCCGGTGCCATCACGGCGAGACTGGGAAGAGGAGGTAAGCAGCATGTACGCGATTTTTGAGACGGGCGGAAAGCAGTACAAAGCGTCGAAGGGCGATTTTGTGTTTGTGGAGAAGCTCAGCCTGGAGCCGGGAAAGCAGATCAGCTTTGATGCGCTGGTGGTTTCCGACGGCGATAAGGTCCAGATCGGAACGCCCGTTGTGAAGGGCGTGAAGGTGAAGGCCAAGGTTGTTGAGCATGGCAAAGCAAAGAAGGTTTTGACCTTTAAGTATAAGCCAAAGAGAAACGAACGCAAAAAACAGGGCCACAGGCAGCCGTATACAAAGATCCAGATTACGGACATTGCCACTGCGAAGGAAAAAGAAGCGGCTGCGGAAGCGGCTGCCGAATAATTGAATCCCTAACGGAAAGCGAGGTGCATTTGAATGGCACATAAAAAGGGTGTCGGTAGTTCCAGAAACGGCAGAGACTCGGAAAGCAAGCGGCTCGGCGTAAAACGCGGAGACGGTCAGTTTGTGCTTGCGGGCAATATCCTTGTGCGCCAGAGGGGAACCAAATTCTATCCGGGCAACAACGTGGATATCGGCGGAGACGATACACTGTTTGCGCTGATTGACGGAAACGTCAAGTTTGAGCGCAAGGGACGCGATAAAAAACAGGTCAGCGTCTATCCGAACTGACGAGTCGGACAGGCAGGCTTTGCGACGGCAGAGCCTGTTTTTATTTGCACCAAACATTGGCGGACCGTGCTTCAAAGTGCTATAATATCTCATTATGCGCGGCGCTGAGCTTATGCCGTGCTGAAAAAGGACAGGATATGAACATACAGAGAATCAAGAGGATCCCCGGCCCCGAGCAGATCGTGGAGGAGATTCCGTTTCCGGTGCATTTGAAAGCCGTAAAGCAAAAGCGCGATGAGGACATCAAGCGCATATTTGAAGGCAGGGACGACCGTTTTCTGCTGATTATCGGCCCGTGCAGCGCCGACAACGAGGATTCCGTCTGCGATTATATCGCGCGGCTTGCCAAAGCGCAGGAAAGAGTGAAGGAGCGCATACTCATTATTCCGCGCATATATACCAACAAGCCGCGCACAACGGGCGAGGGATATAAAGGCATGGTGCACCAGCCGGATCCGTGCAAGGAGACGGATTTGTTTGAAGGCGTAAAAGCCATCCGTCGTCTGCATATCAAGGCGCTCAGCGAGTATCATATGCCCGCGGCTGACGAAATGCTGTATCCGGAAAATTACGCGTATCTTGCGGATCTGCTCGCGTATAATGCGGTGGGCGCCCGGTCGGTGGAGAATCAGCAGCACAGGCTGACGGCAAGCGGCGTCAGCACGCCCGTGGGGATGAAAAACCCGACGAGCGGCGATCTATCGGTGATGCTCAATTCGATCAAGGCGGCGCAGATGGCGCATACGTTCATATACAGCGGCTGGGAGGTCAGGACGGCGGGCAACCCGTACGCTCACGCGATACTGCGCGGCGCGGTCACGTCGGACGGACGCAGCATACCGAATTACCATTTTGAAGACCTGTATCTTTTCGCACAGGCCTATCTTGAGCAGTCTTTGCAAAATCCCGCCGTCATTGTGGATACGAACCATGCGAACTCGATGAAACGCTATTACGAGCAGCCGCGGATCGCGCGGGAAGTGTTATACAGCCGCCGGTACGAGCCGATGCTGCATAAAATGGTGAAAGGGCTGATGATCGAAAGCTACATCGAGGAAGGCAGCCAGCCGGTGGGAGGCAGCGTTTACGGTAAATCCATCACGGACGCGTGCCTTGGCTGGAACGATACCGACAGACTGATCGATTACATCGCGGAGCATGCATAAAGGACAGCGTATGGACTGGACATTTGACGGCAACGGCGTGGCCTTTCACGGACTGACGCATTTTTCTCTTTCCCAATGCCTTTGCAGCGGACAGACATTCAGATGGAAGCCGTATAAAGACGGTTTCTTCGGCGTGGCGCTGGGATATGCCGTTTACGCGCGGCAGACAGGGCAAACGCTGACGCTGGAAGGCGTGCCCCAAAGCGCGGCGGAAGCCTTTGCGCGGTATTTTGACTTGAACCGTGATTATGCCGCCATACAGACGAGCTTTGTGAACGATCCGTTTTTGTCGGAAGGCATCCGCTATGCGCAGGGGCTGCGCGTGCTGCGTCAGCCGCCTTTCGAGACGCTCGTTTCGTTCATCATATCAGCGAACAACAATATTAAGCGCATCAGCCGGATCGTGGAGACGCTCTGCGAACGGTACGGCGAGCCGCTGGCGGGCGGTTTTGATTTCCCGACACCCGAGAAGCTTGCGTCTTTGTCGGCAGACGAGCTGAAAGCGTGCGGCGCCGGCTACCGGGCGGATTACATTTCCGGCGCGGCCAGAATGGTCTGCGATGGGTTCAGCCTTGAGGAAACGAGCCGTATGCCCTATGAGCAGGCGAGAGAAAAGCTGACGGCGCTGCCCGGTGTGGGGCTTAAAGTTGCGGACTGCGCCGCGCTGTACGGGATGGGCTTTTTGCAGTCGTTTCCGCTGGATGTTTGGATGCGTCGGGTGATATGCGGCGTCTACCATTACCGCGGACGCGGCGACAACGATTTCCGGCGTTTTGTGGATACGACGTTCGGAGAGTATGCGGGCATTGCGCAGCAATACCTGTTCCATTATGCGCGGCATCACAAGGAAGCGGTATGTGCGAGATAAATATGTGAAATGAAAGGGGCTGCCTGTTCGGGCAGCCCCTTTGTGATATGCATTGATTATTTGCCTTCCGCAAGCCCTTTGTAGAACTCGTAACGCTCTTTGGCTTCCTTTTCGGCTTCCGTAAAGAGCTCTTCGGCCACTTCGGGGAATATCTTCTGCAGCGATTTGTAACGGATTTCGCTTTGGATGAAGTCCTGATAGCTGCCTGTGGGCTCTTTGCTGTCCAGCGTAAACGGATTTTTGCCCTGTTCTTTCAGCGCCGGATTGTAGCGGTACAGATGCCAGTAGCCGGATTCGACCGCACGCTTCATTTCCTCCTGCGTCTTGCCCATGTTGATGCCGTGGTTGATGCAGGGCGCGTAGCAGATGACGAGCGACGGACCGTCGTAGCTTTCCGCCTCGGTGAGCGCCTTGATGAGCTGGTTGTGGTTCGCACCCATCGACGTCTGAGCCACATAGACGTAACCGTAGGTCATCGCGATGGCGCCAAGGTCTTTCTTCTTCGTGCGCTTGCCGGCAGCCGCAAATTTGGCCACAGAGCCTGTCGGGGTCGATTTGCTGGCCTGGCCGCCCGTGTTGGAGTAAAGCTCGGTATCCAGCACGAGTATGTTGACGTCTTCGCCCATCGCGATCACATGGTCGAGACCGCCGTAGCCGATGTCATACGCCCAGCCGTCGCCGCCGAATATCCAGATGGATTTCTTGACGAGAAGGTCCTGGTTTTCAAGCACTGTCTGCAGCAGCTCTTTTTCTCTGCCGGAGGCCTTCGCGATAGCGCCGGGCAGCAGCCCCTTGATCTTGGCGGAATAGAGCTTGGATTCGTCGCCCTTGTTGGCGTTTTCGAGCCAGCCTGCGAATGTGTCTTTAATGTCGCCGCCGGTTATTCCGATCAGCTCGCGGACGGTTTCCTTCAGCGCATTGCGGCGGTGAACGATACCAAGGTTGATACCGAAGCCGAATTCTGCGTTGTCTTCAAACAGCGAATTTGCCCAGGCGGGGCCGTGGCCTTCCGCGTTCTTTGTGTACGGGCAGGTAGGCGTATTGCCGCCGTATATGGACGAACAGCCTGTCGCATTGGCAACAATCATGCGGTCTCCGAAAAGCTGCGTAACCAGCTTGACATACGGTGTTTCGCCGCAGCCTGCGCACGCGCCCGAGAATTCGAACAGCGGGCGAGAGAACTGTGTGCCGATGACGTTGGTCTTGGGAACCGAAACGCCCGGGTCGGGCAGCTTGACGGCGAATTCCCAGTTCGGAATTTCCGTGACCTGAACGTCGGTCAGCGGTTTCATCACAAGCGCTTTTTCCTTCGCGGGGCAGATGTCGGCGCAGTTGCCGCAGCCTGTGCAGTCAAGCGGAGAAAGCTGCATTCTGTATTTAAGCCCCGCCACCTCTTTGCCGCGCGCGTCTTTGGTGACAAAAGTATCCGGCGCGTTTTTGAGATCTTCCTCCTTTGCGAGGAACGGACGGATTGTCGCGTGGGGGCAGACGAACGAGCACTGGTTGCACATGATGCAGTTTTCGGGGATCCACTGAGGCACGTTCACCGCGATGCCGCGCTTCTCGAACTGCGTGGTGCCGGTGGGGAAGAAGCCGCGCGGATCAAAAGCGGAAACCGGAAGCTCGTCTCCCTTTTGCTCGATGATGGGCTGAAGCACCTTCACGAAGAACTCGCCGGCGTCTTCGGGAGCGCCCATAAGCGCCGCGCCTTCGGTCGTGTCGGCCCAGGACGCGGGATATTTCACCTCCTGAAGGCCTTCCGCTCCCATGTCGATGGCGGCATAGTTCATATTGACGATCTTGTCGCCCTTCTTGCCGTAAGTCTTTTTGACGGCCATCTTCATGTATTCGATCGCTTCGTTATCGGGAATGATGCCGGCCACTTTGAAGAATGCGGCCTGCATCACGGTGTTGATGCGTCCGCCCATTCCGGCTTTCGCGGCGATATCGATGGCGTCGATGTTGTAGAACCTGATCTTCTTTCTGGCAATCGCGTTCTTGACCTGTGCGGGCAGTTCCCTTTCAAGATCCTCGATCGTTGTCCAGCGGGAATTCAGAAGGAAGATGCCGCCTTCCTTCAGATCGCAGAGCATGTCGTAACGCGTCACATAAGACGGGTTGTGGCAGGCCACAAAGTCCGCGACGTCAATGAGGTATGTGGACTGAATCGGGCTCTTTCCGAAGCGCAGATGCGAAACGGTCAGGCCGCCGGATTTCTTCGAGTCGTAGCTGAAGTAGCCCTGAGCGTACATATCGGTATGGTCGCCGATGATTTTGATCGAGTTTTTATTGGCGCCCACCGTACCGTCGCTGCCGAGACCGTAGAATTTGCAGCGGTATGTGCCCGCCGGAGCCGCGTCGATCTTTTCGCCGCATTGAAGGCTCAGGTGCGTCACGTCGTCGTTAATGCCCACGGTGAAGTGGTTTTTCATTTCGCCGGCAAGGTTGTCGTAAACGGCTTTGATCATCGTCGGAGTGAACTCTTTGGATGAAAGGCCGTAACGCCCGCCGATCACCTTGATGTTCCTGCCCGCTTCGGCAAGCACGGTGATGACATCCTGATAAAGCGGTTCGCCGGCCGCGCCGGGTTCTTTGGTCCTGTCGAGCACGCAGATCCTTTTGACGCTGGCCGGAAGCGCGGCAAGGAAGTGCTTCGCGCTGAACGGACGGTAAAGGCGGACTTTGATGGCGCCAAGCTTTGCGCCTCTGGCGTTCAGGTAGTTGAGCGTTTCTTCAACCGCTTCCGCGCCGCTGCCCATCAGCACGAGTATGTTTTCCGCGTCGGGCGCGCCCACATAGTCGAACAGGCCGTATTTTCTGCCGAAAGCCTTGTAGAACTCGTCCATCACGGATTCGACAACGGCGGGCGTCGCGTCGTAATATTTGTTCGCCGCTTCCCTGTTCTGGAAGTAGATATCCGGGTTTTGGGCTGTGCCCTGAATGTGCGGATGCTCGGGGTTCATCGCGCGCTTTCTGAAGTCCGCAATGGCGTCTTTGTCGGCCAGAGCGGCGAGCGTTTCATAGTCGAGCAGCTCGATCTTCTGGACTTCGTGCGATGTACGGAAGCCGTCGAAGAAGTGAAGGAAGGGTACCTTTGCTTTGAGCGTTGAAAGATGCGCCACCGCCGCGAGGTCCATCACTTCCTGCACGCTGCACGAGGCGAGCATCGCAAAGCCTGTCTGGCGCGTTGCCATCACATCGGAATGGTCTCCGAATATGGAAAGCGCATGAGCGGCAAGGCTTCTCGCCGAAACGTGGAACACGCACGGAAGCAGCTCGCCTGCGATCTTGTACATGTTCGGGATCATGAGCAGCAGTCCCTGCGACGCCGTAAAGGTAGACGTAAACGCGCCCGCGGCAAGGCTGCCGTGCACGGCGCCCGCGGCGCCCGCTTCGGACTGCATTTCAGCGATCCTCATCTTCTGACCGAAGATGTTCTTTCTATCATGAGCCGCCCACTCGTCGCAGATTTCCGCCATGGGCGATGAGGGTGTGATGGGGTAAATAGCGCCGACGTCCGAAAACGCATAAGCCACATGGGCGGCAGCGGTATTGCCATCGATCGTTTGTTTGATTGCCATATTTATCCTCCTTAAATGATTGGAATCATGATTATACAGATTGTATCTCGGAAGCGGTATCCCGCCATAAAAAATAGTCTGCGCATAACCTCAAATATTATATATTTTCCCGCATGAATGGTCAACAATTAACGCTCGATTTACACAAGGGTTTGATTAAAAATTCACGAACGTTTTGCGGAAACAATGCCAAAAGCGGCTTTATAGAAAAAAACGGCGGTTACATCGAGACCGCCGCGCGAACAACTGGAGATTTTTATGAAGGCTCGGTGCTTAGCTCGCGCTCAAGCGGCGATGCTTCCATGCTCTCAAGCGCGAGCCCGGCGCCCACCGCGACCGCGTCGAGCGGGTGTTCCGCGCGTCTGACGGGCATTCCCGTCGCTTTGGCGACGAGCCGGTTTAAGCCGGAAAGCAGACTGCCGCCGCCTGTCAGGACGATGCCTTCGTTGATAATGTCCGCCGCAAGCTCGGGCGGCGCTTGTTCGAGTACGTTTTTGACGGCATCGATAATGCTCTGCACAGGCTCGGCGAGCGCTTCGCGGATGCTTTGCGAATCGACCGAAATGGACTTCGGCAGTCCCGAAGTCATATCGCGTCCGCGGACTTCCATCGTTT
>JAJUJH010000073.1 GCA_029265435.1 Clostridiales bacterium | reverse complement strand
GTGCCGTTCATCTCGCATCGCTGCGTGAAACGGCCCGAAGAATCGTCCCGACTGCGCCGCGTTGTGATGGCATCTGTCAAACAGTGCGGCAGAAGCGTGCTTCCTGAAGTGACCGGCGTGCTGCGCTTTGAAGATACGCTTTCATTGATGGAAACGCATGAAAAGCTGATTGTCTGCTGGGAAGAGGAAAAGCGTATGTCTCTGAAAAAGGCTCTGGCGGGAGACGCAAAGAATTTCGGCGTTGTCATCGGGCCGGAAGGCGGGCTTGAAGCCTTCGAGGTTGACCGGATGAGGGAGGCCGGCGGAATACCCGTGACTTTGGGACCGCGCATCATGCGCGTCGATACGGCGGGTATTGCGGTGCTCGCCGCGATATTTTACGACAAGGGGCAAATGCAGCTTTGAGGAGAGTCGCGTTTTATACGCTTGGCTGCAAAGTCAACGCATACGATACGGCCTATATGCAATCACTCTTTGAGCAAAACGGATATCAAACGGTGGATTTTGAGCAGCATGCCGATATCGTGGTGGTGAATACCTGCACGGTGACGGCTGTGGCCGATAAGAAATCGCGCGCGGCGATACGGCGTGCCGCGAAAACGGGAAAAGTGATCGCCGTTGGGTGTCTCGCACAGCGCGCGGCGAACGAACTGCTTTCTATCGAAGGCGTCGGCGCCGTGATCGGAACGGATCAGCGCGGACGCATCATCGAGATCGCGGAAAGCCTGCTGAACGGCGAAAGCGCCGTCAATTTGACACATGATCTCAAAGGCTGCGGCTTTGAACCGATGCGGCTCTCCGGTTCGGGTGAAAAGACGCGCGGCGTGATCAAGATACAGGAAGGCTGCGATTGTTTTTGCAGCTACTGCATAATCCCGTATGTGCGCGGCCGTTCGCGAAGCCGGCGCTTTGCAGATATCGTCGAAGAAGCGCGGCGCATGGCGAGCGAGGGCGTCAAAGAAATCGTACTCACCGGCATCCATATTGCGTCTTTTCAAGACAGCGGCTATGATTTGGGCGATTTGATCAAAGCGCTGGACGGCTGCGGCGCAAGGCTTCGGCTCGGCTCGATTGAACCGGGTGTGCTCGGCGGCGATTTTATAAAAAAAGCGGCTTCGGCGAAAAACTTGTGCCCGCACTTTCACCTGTCGCTGCAAAGCGGTTCCGAAACGGTGCTTAAGCGCATGAACCGGCCGTATACCCCCGCCGCGTATATGGAATTTCTGTGTATGCTTCGCGACAGCTTCGACAATCCGGCCGTTACGACGGACATCATTGCCGGATTTCCGGCCGAAACGGATTTTGAGCATCAGGAAACGATGGCATTTGTTCAAAAAGCGGCATTTTCGCGTATACACGTGTTCCCGTATTCTCCTCGAGCAGGAACGCGCGCCTATGCGATGAGTCCGCGCGTTCCGAAAGACCTTTCGAGACAGAGGACAATGGATTTGATACGGCTCGGCGAAAACCTTGAACGTCGTTTTATTGAAAGCCTTATCGGAAAACAGGCGGTTGTGATCTTTGAAGAACCGTCCAAAGATTTTGAAGGGTTGATGGAAGGATATTCGGAAAGATATATACGCGTGGCGTCGGAGGCGGAAAAAAATGAAATCAAGACGGTAACGCTTGAAAGCATACGCGGGCTTACCGTTTACGGTCAATAAGGAGGTAAAAATGGCAGACTGTTTATTCTGCAGGATCATTGCGGGCGAGATACCGTCAAACAAGGTTTACGAAGACGAAAAAGTGCTTGCCTTTCACGACATCGACAAAAAAGCGCCCGTCCATGTGCTGATCATTCCCAAAAAGCATATCGAATCCGTCGCGGCGCTTGAGGCCGCCGACAGTGAAACGGTGGCGCATATTTTTAATGTCGCGCGGCAGTTGGCGGAGGAGCTCGGTCTTAAAGACGGTTTCCGCATCGTCACGAATACGGGAAAAAGCGCCGGTCAATCGGTCAACCACATGCATTTTCATTTGCTCGGCGGGCGCGAATTCGGATGGCCGCCCGGCTGATAACATTTATTGAACGAATTCGGTCTTGAAAGTGGCTTAAAACGGGATGAGCATTCGGTTTGTTTTATCGTACACGCCGTCTGATTTCCATTATTCACAAAAATGTCAATGACGCCGCAAAAAAGATACAGTATAATGCGAATGTAACGGAAAAACAAACGGAGGGCAAAAATGAGGATAAAGAAAGCGGTTATTCCGGCCGCCGGTCTTGGCACGCGCTTTCTACCCGCCACCAAAGCGCAGCCAAAGGAAATGCTGCCCATCGTCGACAAGCCGACGATTCAGTACATTGTCGAAGAAGCGATAGGCGCGGGTATCGAGAGCATTCTGATTATTACCGGCAGAGGGAAACGCAATATCGAGGATCATTTCGATAAATCATACGAGCTTGAATCCGAACTGAAAAGAAAAGGCAACACATCGATGCTCAGTTTGGTTGAGGATATATCGCATCTCGTCAATGTATTCTATGTCAGACAAAAAGAGGCAAAAGGGCTGGGGCATGCCATCGGCTGCGCAAGGGATTTTATCGGAAACGAGCCGTTTGCCGTATTGCTCGGCGACGACGTGGTGGTTTCGGACAAGCCTGCCATCGGCCAGCTCATGGATGTTTATGAAGAGAGGCGGCTGTCGGTGCTCGGCGTCCAGCGTGTCGAATACGCCGATGTCTGCAAGTACGGAATCGTTGATCCGTCGAACGGAGTCGGCGGGGAAAGGCTTCATGGCGTGAAAGATATGGTGGAAAAGCCGCCCGTCCATGAAGCGCCGTCTAACCTTGCGATACTGGGACGGTATATCATCACGCCCGAAATCTTCCGTATTCTCGAAAAACAGACGCCCGGAAAAGGCGGCGAGATACAGCTGACGGATGCGCTCAAAACGCTGCTAGCCGAGCAGGGTATGTATGCGTATGAGTTTGAAGGCAAAAGATATGATGTGGGAGATAAGCTTGGTTTCTTAAAAGCGACGGTCGAGTTCGCGCTGAACAGGGAAGATCTCAGCAAAGAATTCGGTAACTATTTAAAGAATATCGCAAAGGATTTATGACATGAGTGAGATCAAAGACGTGACGCTGGCTTCAAGCGGTGAAGTAAAGATTGCATGGGCTCAAAAGCATATGCCGGTTCTGTCCCGCCTTGAGGAAAGGTTTATTGAAGAACAGCCGTTTAAGGATGTCAAGGTATCGCTATCCGTTCACCTTGAAGCCAAAACCGCTTATCTTTGCCGCGTATTAAGAAGCGGCGGCGCAATAATGTCAGTCACGGGGTCCAATCCGCTGTCAACGCAGGACGACGTGGCGGCGGCGCTCGTCAGAAGCGGCATCGAAGTGTTTGCTTGGCACGCCGCCACCGCTGAAGAATACGAACGTCATATTTCAATGGCGCTGGCACAGGGGCCGGATGCCGTTATCGATGACGGCGCGGATCTGAGCGAAGCGCTGCATACAAGGGACAGAGATAAAGCGGCCAATGTGATAGGCGCGTGCGAAGAGACGACAACGGGGCTTCTTCGTTACCGTGCGCGAGAACGCGACGGTTCGCTGTTGTTTCCCGTCGTTGCCGTGAATGATGCGGACTGCAAGCATCTCTTTGACAACCGATACGGCACCGGCCAGTCTGTGTGGGATGGCATCATGAGAACCACCAATCTCGTGGTGGCCGGAAAGGCGGTTGTTGTCGCCGGATACGGCTGGTGCGGGAAGGGCATCGCGATGAGAGCCAAAGGCTTGGGCGCGCGCGTGATCGTCACGGAAGTCGATCCTATCCGCGCCATGGAAGCGGCGATGGACGGCTATGATGTGATGACGATGGACGACGCGGCCTCTTTGGGCGACCTGTTCGTGACGGTTACGGGCTGCAAAGATGTGATACGCAAAGAACACTTCGCCGCGATGAAGGACGGCGCCATACTCTCAAACGCGGGGCATTTCAATGTTGAGATCAATCTGAAAGAGCTCGAGGCACTTTCGGAAAAGACATATGCCGCCCGGCATAATATCATGGCGTATTTCGTGGGAGGCAAAACGATTTATGTACTGGCGGAAGGACGTCTCGTCAATCTCGCCGCCGGAGACGGTCACCCCGCCGAGATTATGGATCTGAGCTTTGCCATTCAGGCGCTTTCCCTCAGGCATCTGATCCGGAATCAAGGCAGGCTGGACAATAAAGTTTTCAGTGCGCCGAAATCCATTGATTATGAGGTGGCGAAGCTCAAGCTTGAGGCAATGAATATCCGTATCGATTCGCTCAGCGACGCGCAGCGCGCTTATATGTTCGGGGAATCATATGAACATCTGTATTAAAAACGGCTTTATCATTACCGCCGACTCAAACGATACGTGCATGGAAGGCTGCGTAATCATTGAAAACGGCGTCATCACATACGTTGGCTCCCAGGAATCCGCGCCGGAAACCGCTGCCGACCGGACAATTGACGCGTGCGGCGGCATCGTCATGCCGGGCTTTGTCGATACTCACACGCATGTGCCGATGAATCTGCTGCGAGGATACGCAGACGATATGGCGCTGATGGATTGGCTGCAAAACAGCATATGGCCTGCGGAGGCAAAACTGACCGGCGAGGCGGTTTATTGGGGGTCGATGCTGGCGATGGCCGAACTGGCCGCCGCCGGTGTCACTTGCTTTTCGGATATGTACAACTTTAACGAACAGATTGCAAAAGCCGCGGATGATTCCGGACTGCGTGCGCTGATTGCCACCGCCGTGCTTGATGCCGATGGTCAGGGAGAACGGCGGCTTCAAAAAGCGGCTGAACTGTTTGATTATGTCAAAGACTTCCGACGCGTCAATGCGGCTGTCGGTCCGCATGCCGAATATACGGTCAGCCCTGAAATGTTCGTAAAGGCGGCGGACCTCGCGGCTCAAAAGGGCTGCCGCATTCATGTGCATATATCGGAGACGCGCGGGGAGCATGACGACTGCGTTGCGCGGCACGGAAAGACGCCGATAGGGCTTCTTCACAGCCTTGGCGTGACGGATCTGCCCGTTATGGCGGCGCACTGCGTATGGGTCAGCGATGACGATATCGCCGTGATGGCGGAAAAGAATATGAGTGTGCTCTCCTGCCCCGGCAGCAATCTGAAGCTTGGCAGCGGCATCGCGCGCGTGGCAAAAATGCTGGAGGCGGGCGTGAATGTGAGCTGCGCCACGGACGGCGCAGCCAGCAATAATAACCTTTCGATGATGGAGGAAATGACGCTGATCTCGCTGCTGCAGAAAGGCGTCAACCAAGAACCGACGCTACTGCCGGCAAAAACGGCTGTCAGAATTGCGACGATCAACGGAGCGAAAGCTCTTGGCCTCGACGCCTTAACGGGAAGCATCGAGGCGGGCAAACAGGCGGATATCGTGGTGATCGATACGTCCGGCATAAGGTATTGCCCCAAAACAAATTTGTTGCATCATCTTGTTTACAGCGGTTCGGATGCCGATGTGGCGCTGACGATGGTCGGAGGCGAAATTGTCTATGAAAACGGCCGTATCACGTTCGGCGATATCAACGAGATAAAGGCAAAAGCGTCGGAATACGCCGAAAAACTGTTTTCTGCTTGAAGGGGGTCGCATTGAAAAAACTGTTCGTGTTTTTTTTCGTTCCGGCACTTATGCTTTGCCTTCTTAATGGCTGCATGCCGATTAACGGCGCGGCTGATTCAGTACAGCCAAAAACAGGCGGCACGAATTTGAACGCCCAAAATATCAATATGAAGGATATTGATATCATTGAAAAAAACGGAAGCGCCGTGCTGACGTTTTCATTGATAAGCGGAAGCCGTACGGCGGGCTATGCTGAATCGAAGCTGACAACGCTGCCGCCTTATAAAGTGGAAATACTCGAACAGCCGCAGCGGCTGGTGATCAGTTTTGAGGGCATCAGCTTCTGGGATTATGAAAAGCCGGTTTCCCTGCCGATGCCCGATTTTCTTCTTGGTCTGTTTCAGGAGGTTCCGGCTGACAACGATTCTCTGATTATTTATGTTCAGCTTTCAAAAAACGCGGCGTTTGATGTCAGCGAGCAAGAGGGAACGCTGACTGTGACGCTGACGCCCGGCGACGAAAATTCGGATACGAAATACTACTGCGTTTCCAATTCTTTTTATCAGCATCAGGAAGGAAAATGGCCCGATACGGTTGACATGAAGCCGGTGCTTTGCAGCGACCTGCAAAACAGGCTGCTCATTTCGAAGCCCTTCGATACGCGCGAAGAAGCGCAGAACTATCTAGACAGCATCAGCGAGACCGTCAAAACCGCATTGCCGGAAGCCGTGTTATCCGTGATCGGCGTCACTAAGAATGCACTGCCCGATTTTTTATCGGATATCGATGATTCCAAGGCTGAAAGCAATACCGTTCTGATGTCCGGCGGAAAAGGCATCGACACGCCCGTTCTGCTGAAAAACGGACGGTATCTGGACACCGCTCCGGACGGCAGCGTCGCCTTCTCCAGAGAATATAAGCCCGATAGGCCCGCACTCGAACAGGACGCCTATATGATGTCGGAAATGCTGTGGATGCTCGATGCAGAAGGACGCGCAAAGAGCATAGACGCATCCGAATTCTTTTTTATCAAAAAGGCAAAATTCTCATTTGACGGGCGGTATTTGGCCATACTTGATTCATCCGTGGAAAACAGCGTTCTCTATGTATACGATTTTCAGAAGGGCACGCTTATCAATTTGGGAGAAGAGGGTTTTGGCAGCCAAACGGCGGATTTTGCCTGGTCGGACACCGACGATACGATTTTTGCGATGACGGGAAACGACGATATCAAGCAGATGCGCTCCTGCCGTTTTTCCGAAGACGGAAGCTTTGCTTTCCAATCCGTCGAGGAGCGCGAAGGGGCCGACGGCAGCGTGGCCATATGGAACGGCAGATTGCTCTTTGCCGATAAAACGGCGGGAATCGTTTATGAAATCGGCGAAACGCGCAAAGAACTGACGAAAGGCGTCGATATTTGCACGTCCGCGGATACGGAAAACGTGCTTGTTCTGGAAACATCGCCTTCCGAAGAAGAACGCGTTCCGACGAGCCTCAAGCTATACAATATGAACACGGGCGAAACCGTCTATCTGACCCGGAATACGGATGTTGTCGATTTTGGTTTCTTGCCTGGCGGAAAGGTCTGTTTTCTCGACGCAAAGGCGGAAGGCACGGACGAGCGATACCCATACGGTCTTTTTGTATATGATATGACGAGCGGTTCATCGAAGCAGGCAGCGGTTTGCGGTACGGATGTATTTGCCACATCCGCGTCCGATATGTTATACTTTGTTGATTATCTCGGAGATGTCGATAACGGCTTTTATGCGACGTATCAATATCGATTCGATTTGAAATAAAAGTTTGAGGAGGATATCATGCGAGTCCCGATTTCCGAAGTGGAAAAGATCGCGGTGCTCTCAAGGCTGAGCTTCAGCGAAGAGGAAAAAAAACAGTATCAGCATCATCTTGAAGCCATCCTTCTTTCGGCACAGCGTCTTGAGGAGCTGGATACGAAAGATGTGAAACCGACTGCGCATATCCAGGGCGTGGAGAATGTGCTGAGAGAGGATATGGTGGAAGCCAGTATGGATAATGACAAACTGACGGCCAATGCCCCCGAACGCGACAATGGGTGCTTCATTGTTCCGAAGGTTGTTGAATGAGGTGTGCGCTTTGAAGATATATGAGTTGAGCATGAAACAAGCGATGGACAAGCTGAATTCCGGCGAATTGAGCGCCCAAGAGCTTGTGAAAGGTCTGCTGGAAAGAATCAACGACAAAGAACCGCAGCTTCACGCGCTGAATTTTCTGTGCGAAAAAACCGCGCTTGAGGAGGCGAAGCGTTCGGACGAAAGACGCGCCAAAGGCTGCGCGTTAAGCGGATTCGACGGCATACCCGCAATCATCAAAGACAATATTTGTACAGAAGGCATTGCCACAACTTGTTCGTCAAGAATGCTTGAAAATTTCGTTCCGCCATATGACGCGCATGTGATCGAGCGATTCAAGGCGTTGGGCATCATCACGCTCGCCAAATCAAATCTCGATGAATTTGCGATGGGGTCTTCAACAGAGAACAGCGCATTTAAAGTCACCGCAAACCCGTGGGATTTGAAGCGTGTACCGGGCGGTTCGTCCGGAGGCAGCGCCGCGGCGGTTTCGGCAGGCTATGCGCCTTTGGCGCTCGGTTCCGACACGGGAGGCAGTATCCGTCAGCCCGCGTCATACTGCGGCGTGGTCGGCTTGAAGCCCACATACGGCGCTGTGTCGCGGTACGGGCTTGTGGCCTTTGCGTCATCGCTCGATCAGATCGGCCCGTTTACGCGGACGGTTGAAGATGCGGCATATGCGATGAACGCGATATGCGGGCACGACAGGCGAGATTCGACGTCCATCAACATCAAGCATCCAGACTATAGCGAAGGGCTGAGGGACGGCGTAAAGGGAATGAAGATCGGCGTTCCAAAAGAGTATTTTGCGGAGGGCCTTGGCGCGGACGCCAAAGCGGCGGTCATTGACGCCATGAAGACATACGAAAAGCTTGGCGCCATGGTGGAGGAAACGACGCTGCCCACGTTCGACTATGCGTTGAGCGCATACTATATCATTTCCTCAGCGGAGGCCACGTCGAACCTTTCAAGGTACGACGGCGTCAAATACGGCCACCGCGCCAAAAAATACGACGGCATTGTGGATATGTATGTGCAGTCGCGCAACGAAGGGTTCGGGCCGGAAGTCAAACGGCGCATGATGCTGGGCAACTACGTATTGAGCTCGGGCTATTACGACGCGTATTACTTAAAGGCGCTCAAGGTCAGAACGCTGATAAAGAACGATTTTGATTCGCTGTTCGGCAAATATGACTGCATACTTTCTCCGACGGCTCCGTCGCCCGCATTTGTTGCCGGCGAAAAAAGCGACCCGATTCAGATGTATATGACGGATGTTTATACCGTGCCCGTTAATATTGCGGGGCTGGCAGCCGTATCGATTCCGTATACGCTGAGCAAAGACGGGCTTCCGATCGGTGTGCAGCTTATCGTAAAACCGCTTGACGAACAAAAAATGCTGCGGGCGGCATATGCGCTTGAGAGGGAGATCGCACCCATCGGCGCGCCCGCATTCAAAGGGGGTGAGCAGGCATGAAATATGAAACAGTCATCGGCCTTGAGGTGCATGTGGAACTTGCGACCCGGACGAAGATTTTCTGCGGCTGCGAGAACAAGTTCGGCGGCGAGCCGAACACGCATTGCTGTCCCGTTTGCATCGGTATGCCGGGTGTATTGCCGGTGCTCAATGAAAAAGTTGTGGAATTTGCGGCCAGAGCCGGGCTTGCGACGAACTGTACGATTGCGAATTTCTCGAAGATGGACAGAAAGGGATATTATTATCCCGATCTGCCGAAAGCGTATCAGATTTCGCAGTTCGACCTCCCTCTTTGCAAGGACGGCTATATCGACATCAACGTAAACGGACGGGAGAAACGTATCCGCATCACAAGAATCCATATGGAAGAAGACGCGGGCAAACTGCTGCACGACGCCTGCGCGGGCACGGCGGTCGATTACAACCGCTGCGGCGTGCCGCTTATAGAAATTGTGACGGAGCCGGATATTCGCAGCGCCGAAGAAGCTAAGGTGTTTTTGGAGACGCTCAAAAGCATCATGCAGTATACGGGCGTTTCCGACTGCAAAATGCAGGAGGGATCGCTTCGCTGCGACGTCAATATATCCGTTCGCGAGGAAGGAAGCGATCAGCTCGGCACGCGTACGGAGATGAAAAACCTTAACAGCTTTTCGGCGGTATACCGTGCAATCGAGGCCGAGAGCGAACGACAGATCACGCTGATTGAAGAAGGGGGAACCGTCCAGCAGGAAACAAGGCGCTTTGACGACGTCAAAGGAAAAAGCTATGCAATGCGCGGCAAGGAAGAAGCGCATGATTACCGCTATTTCCCCGATCCCGATCTTGTGCCCATCACGCTCAGCGACGAACGCATCAAGCGAATTAAGGAGAGCCTTCCGGAGCTGCCGGCGGCAAAAAAGGCGCGCTATATCAATGAACTGGGTCTTTCCGATTATGACGCGGGCGTGCTCACAGCCGATAAGGACATTGCCTTGTTTTTTGACGCATGCCTTGAAGCCTATAATGAGCCGAAAAAGGTTTGCAATCTCATCATGAGCGATCTGCTCCGCCTTCTCAAAGAAGACGGCATTTTGCCGGAGAACATTCCAATAAAGCCCGAATATGTGGCCGATACGCTGAAGCTCATCGACGACGGCAAAGTCAACATTACGGTCGCCAAAGCGGTGTTTGAAGAAAGCTTCCGAACCGGGGAAGCGCCTTCATCCATTGTCGATCGAAAGGGACTCGCACAGATCAGCGATACGGATGCAATCCGAGCGATGATGCGCGATATCATTGCGAAAAATCCGGGCCCCGTTGCCGATTACAAGGGAGGCAAAGGCAAGGCGCTGACTTTCTTTGTGGGGCAGGTGATGAAGCTGACGAAAGGGCAGGCCAATCCGCAGGTCGTCAACGCCATCGCGCTTGAAGAGCTCGACAAGGCGTAAAAACTGCGCCGGCATATGTGCAAAACCGATGCCCCTTCGCTTAAAATGGGTGAACAGAAGGAAATATGAAGGAGACGCTTATTATTTTCCTTTTTATGTGCTATAATCAATAAAGCTGATAGTATAAGGAGCGATGGATACTTTTGAGAAGCATGACGGGCTTCGGACGCGCCGAAGTGGAGGATGAAGGAAGAAAACTGACTGTCGAGCTGAAAACGGTGAACCACCGTTTTTTAGATATTAACATACGGATTCCAAGGACGCTTGGATTTGCCGAGGAGCTTGTCAGAAAAACGATTAAAGACCGGTTGTCACGCGGGAGGGTTGACGTCTTTATCAATTACAGCGCTTTGGCCGGAGACGCGAAGAAAGCCGTTGCGGATATCGGCTTGATGCGGTCTTTTCTTGATGCGGCGAGGCAGGCGTCAAACGAAATCGGATTGCCGGATGACCTTCAGCTTTCGCATCTGATTCGCATACCCGATATGATTGTGATCGAAGAAGAAGGCGAAGATGAGGAACGTCTCTTAAGACTTGCGGAATCAGCCGCCATACAGGCGTTGGACGCTCTTGAGGGCATGCGGCGCCGAGAGGGTGAATCTCTCAAAACAAGCATACTCGAATGTCTAGCGGAGCTTGAGTCCGTCCGTTCGCGTATCGATATAAGAAGGGGATTCGTCGTCGGCGAATACGCCGCAAAGCTGAAGCAGCGCATTGCGGAGCTGACAGCCGGAACGGATATCGATGAAATGCGGTTCAATACGGAGGTTGCGCTGATGGCCGACAGGGCCGACGTAACGGAAGAGATTGTCCGCCTCGGTACGCACATCAGAGAATTTGAAAAAGCCGTACACGAAAACGAGGCGGTCGGCAGAAAGCTTGATTTCATGGTGCAGGAAATGAACCGCGAAATGAACACGATCGGTTCAAAATCTCAGGATTATGATATCACGGCCGCGGTCATCGAAGGAAAAAGCATCATTGAAAAAATACGTGAACAAGTTCAGAATATCGAGTAAATTATGGAGGAAAGGCAATGGCTATTAAGTTGATCAACATCGGTTTTGGCAACATCGTATCCGCCAACAGGCTGATTGCAATCGTAAGCCCTGAGTCCGCGCCGATCAAGCGCATTATTCAGGAAGCGAGGCAAAAAGGCAACCTGATAGACGCCACATACGGCAGGAGAACGCGCGCCGTGATCATCACGGACAGCGATCATGTCATACTGTCGGCGGTACAGCCGGAAACAGTGGCGCACCGGCTCACGGATAAAGACGACGACGCTGAGGAATAACGCATGAAAAAAGGGCTGTTGCTTGTCCTTTCGGGTCCGTCCGCAACCGGCAAAGGAACAGTTTGCAAGGCGCTGTTAAAAAAGCGGCCGGACATTTCGCTGTCGGTTTCATGCACGACGAGAGAACCTCGTCCCGGTGAAATCGAAGGGAAAAGTTATTTTTTTAAGACACAGAAGGAGTTTGAGAGCCTCATAGAAGAGAATGCTTTTCTCGAATACGCGAATGTATTCTCGAATTATTACGGGACGCCAAAAAGCTTTGTGGATGCGGCGATTGAGCAGGGGAAAGATGTGCTGCTGGAAATTGATGTGCAGGGGGCGCTCAAGGTCAAGGAAGCGTATCCAAAAGGCGTTTACATGTTTCTTGTGCCGCCTTCCATGGATGAACTGAAAAATCGCATACGGAGCAGAGGCACCGAAACCGCAGAGGAAATCGAAGCAAGGCTTGGAAAGGCGGATGCGGAAATGAAGCTGATGCATCGGTACGATTACAGGATTGTCAACGACGTGGTGGACGAAGCCGTATGTGCGATTGAAGCGATCATAACAGCGGAAAAACTGAGGGTATTCCGCTATGAAGAAGAAATAAGGAGTGATGAAATATGATGTACCCCGGAGTCAGTGAACTCAAAGACAAGGTGGATTGCCGTTATACGCTTGTGGTGGAATCGGCAAAGCGTGCGCGTCAGCTTGTGGACGGCGCGGAGCCGCTGACGCCGTCGCCCGAGCCGAATCCCGTTTCACAGGCGGCCAAAGAGATTTTTTACGACAAGATC
>JAJUJH010000087.1 GCA_029265435.1 Clostridiales bacterium | reverse complement strand
CCTCAAAATCAGAAAAGGGCATTCGGGTAGCGATGAGTGACTGGTTCGCATCTCTGAGAACCGTTTCCGTTAAGTTGATTTTCATACTTTTGCCTCTCTTCTCTAAAATATCTTAAGTTTTTCAACTTAAAAAATACAAACTAAAAGGCGGGGCTACAACAAGTTTCCCACCCGAAGAAACTCGGTGCGTGAATCTGCTCGTCCAAATTCAACAAAGTCCCCCATTATCATTTCTTGTGATTATACTATGGATTTTTCAAAATCACAAACAGAAAATCCGCATTTTTGATATTTTTTTATCAAACTCGACATATGCGCAGCCATATTTTTCAATAGTTTAACATCTAATTGCAATGCGTTTTTATCCGGACGTTTTTTAGTTGGCTCAATTGTAATCATTAGGTCCTATAGATTTAAATTCTGCAAAACTTCGCAAATGGATACGCCGTGCTCTTTGGCCGCTTTTGCCACGTCGTCATACTCCGGTTTGGTTCTTGAGAACCCGTTGCCGTAAGCCGTCTTCATGCGTATGGGGCCGTAAGGCGTTTCCTTGACGGATTCCTCGCGGCGCAGCGTATAGCGTCTGCAGACCGTTTCTCTAAGGCCGAGCGTGGTTGTATGCCGGAATATCGCCGCCGCGATTTCTTCCGCTTTTTCGCGCCGGCATATACACGTGAGCAAAACGCCCGGACGTGATTTTTTCATGCCGACAGGCGTGGTATATACATCCAGTGCTCCGGCATCAAACAGCATGTCCTGCGCAAAGCCGACCGCTTCCGGCGTCATATCGTCCAAATTGCATGACAGCTCGGAAATCTCCTCTTCTCCCTCGATTGTGTTTCCCATATGGACGCGCAGGCAGTTCGCAGCCTCAAAGTCCTTCTTTCCCATGCCGTATCCCGTTGAGGATACGCTCATGACCGGCATGCCTCCGAACCGGCCGGCAAAATACCTCAGCAGCGCCGCGCCTGTGGGCGTACAAAGCTCCCCGCGAAAAGGCCCGCTGTATATCGGCACATCACGCAGCAGATAAGCCGTTGCCGGCGCAGGAACAGGCAATATGCCATGCGCGCAGCGCACCTGCCCGCTTCCCACATTGACGGGCGAGCAAAGCACCTGCTCGGGGGCAAGCGCCTCCATCAATAGGCATACCCCCACGATATCCGCAATCGCATCCAGCGTTCCCACCTCATGAAAATGGATATCGGCGACGGGCTTTCCGTGCACATGGCTTTCCGCTTCCGCGAGCAAGCCGTAAACGCCGAGCGCATCGGCCTTCACCTGATCGCTGACGTTCAGCCCACCGATCATATTGCGGATATCCGCAAGTCTCACGTCATGCACATGTTCAAAGCCATAATCAAGACTCCGGCATTTCTCAATCGCATTGTCTTCGCAGACGTTTGACATCACGTCGGCGCTTTCTTCCGCAATGCCGTTTACCGTCACGGAAACCGACAAACCCTTCACGCCGCATTTTGCGCACGTCTCAGCCGAAACCCGGACGCCCGGCAGGCCAAGGCTGTTTAATCTCGCTATTATCTCGCCGCGGTCAGGCGCAAGCGCCAAAAGGGCGGCCATAAGCATATCCCCCGCAGCCCCCATATTGCATTCAATATACAAAGTTTTCATTTGCGGCCCTCCAAGTGGTTGATCATGCTGGCCAGATATCCCGCGCCGAAGCCGTTGTCGATATTGACGACGCTGACGCCGCTCGCGCATGAATTGATCATCGCAAGCAGCGCGGCCACTCCGTTCAGCGATGCGCCGTATCCGACGCTCGTCGGAACGCCGATGACGGGACAGTCGGCAAGCCCGCCGATCACGCTTGCAAGCGCCCCCTCCATGCCGGCGACGGCAATAATCACGCGGGCGCTCATCATTTCATCGAGATGCGCCAATAGCCTGTGCAGCCCCGCCACACCGACATCGTACAGCCTCACAACTTCGTTCCCGAGCGCCTCCGCCGTGAGCGCGGCCTCCTCGGCCACCGGCATATCGCTTGTACCGCCGGTCGCCACGAGGATTTTGCCGATGCCGTCCGGCGCCGGAATTTCACCCGCCACGCCGATTCCGCTGACAGCGTCGTAACGCAGAGGGTGCTCACGTTCCACGAGCTTTGCCGCCTCGGCGCTCATTCTGGTGATGAGTATGGCGCGTTCTTCCCGTTTCCTTATGGCGGCGATAATCGCACAGATCTGCTCCGGCGTTTTGCCCGCCCCGAATATCACTTCGGGCACACCCTGTCGCAATGCGCGATGATGGTCTAGCTTGGCAAACCCGATATCCTCAAACGGCTCCGTTTTCAGCCGAAGCAGCGCTTCCTTTGAAGACAAATCGCCGTTCTGCACCTGCTCCAGAATACGCAATATATCCTGACGTCCCATCCCGTCATTCCTCCCCTTCCGTCATGACTGCTTCTCCGCGTCTTTCGGCATTTTGGGCGACTTCCGGATAGCGGTCATTGAGAGCGGCCAGCGACGCGACGCCCGCCCAAAAAGTATCGCGAAGCAATATCTCATCCAGCAGCGCCATATAGCCGGCTGTGTTGCCATGCCAGTATTCATAGTTTGCCGCAGCATATGCGATCATGCTGAATTCAAGATCGCGGTCTTCGCCGTCAGCCGTCCGCGCTCTGCACATCGCTTCTTCAAGGCCGATCGTTCCGCTGAAAAGATCGATACCGCATTGATAGGCGGTGTGATGGCCGATATACATATCCGGCGAATACCGTTTGAGTATTTCTTTCATGCCGTTTGCGTCGCCGCTTTTGACACAGCAAAGAATATACCAGTAGATGACTGCGGTAAGCTCCTCTGTATCGTCTCCGGCTAGCGAGATCCATCTGTCAAAATGCGCTTTGGCCGTTTCGTACCGCCTTTGCATATATGCCGTGAGACCGGACAGAAGCTCGATTTCAGCGCGAGGCCCGAACGATGCGCACACCTTGAAATCTTCCGAAGCCCGCGAAAGCTGAAGCGTCGTCAAATACCGTATGCCGCGCTTTTGATATCCGTTCATATTGTTCTTTCGGATGGCCGCCGAATACGCCGAAATCGCCTCGATGTATCTAAGCTGATAGGATAAGGCATCGCCAAGCTTTATATATAACCCGCCGTTCTCCGGATCGCTTGCTATCGCCCGTCTTAATTCCTTTACCTCTTCGTTGTCCTCCACGCTGCTTTCGGCTCCGTACAATTGACTTTCCTTGCTTGCGCAGATGTCGTCGAAATACCGTTTCATTCCGATTTTCCCGTCGTTCTTTTTTATAGATAAAAATAAAGCATCAACCAAGCGTTTGCCAAAGTCAATGCTTTATCATCCGTCGTTTCAATGACCGGCATCAGTTCCTGACCAGAAAAGACCTGAAAACCTTCTTCGGGTCGGCCAGCAAAAGCATCAAAACCCATGCAACAAGACCGCAAAGCACAATCACAAGCCCGAGAAGCGCATCGTTCGCGCTAAGGTCAAGAAAAGCCTCACCCTCGGCAACGGCAAAAAAGCCGTCTACGAGCCACATGAGCGCAGCGCCCCAATACATGAGAGCAAGCGCTCCCAACCTGATTTTTCTGTCGGACGCTTTAAAATACCAGACAATCGTCGTGATAACCGCCGCAAACGCTGTGATCACAAGACACATTATCACAACACCTCCGCTTCGGCGGCGGCCGGGTGTTTCGCCTTTTTCTCGAGGCGGTTTGAAACCAGCACCATGACGCCCCATATTGCCGTCACGAGTACCGCCATCGTCACGCCCACAGTCGCTATTTCGAGCAGCATCGGTCCGATGTCCGCAGGATTATTCATCACCGTTAAAAACGGCGGCCACGGAACCACCTCGCCGTGCCAGATGTGCTCGACGGCAAGCAGAAAGCTGCCGCCCCAAAGAAGCTTTGTCAGCCAGCCCAGCTTTCTTGAAAAAGGAACACGCTCATCAGGAACATTTGAACCGGCTTTTTCCGGTTTGGCAAGAGCCGCTTCCTTTTCCTTTTTCTCAATGTGCTTTTTGACAATCGACACCACAATCGCCTCTGTCACAGGCGCCAGAAAACATGCCATTTTGACTCCTCCTTATATGATGCATTAAAGCTTGATAACTGTAAAAACATAAAAAAAGACTGCGCCATCCACTTCCTGTGTTTCGGCAATCTTCATGACTGCATGAGCCTTCACCTAAGAAAAACCAGCGCCCTTCAAGGCGTTTAAACCGCCGTTTCATACGACATATTGATTATATAACCCCGCATATGATATGTCAATCAATACGGCCTTTTTTCATATGCAGCGCCTCGTTCATACTCCCTGTCCGGTAGCCCGAAATATCGATCGCCGTATATACGAAACCGATCTGTCTGAAACGCCGGCCGATCTCTCTCCGCGTTTTTTCATCCGCCAGCTTAATAAAGCCTTCCTCATCCGTCTCTATGCGCGCAAGATTGCCGTGGCATCGCACCCTGACCTGCGAAAGCCCCATATCCAGCAGCAGCTGCTCGGATTTATCCACCATGCGCAGCTTTTCCGGCGATATTTCTTCACCATAGGGGATCCGGGACAGCAGACACGCAAACGCGGGCTTGTTCCATGTTTTAAGGCCCATCTCCTTCGACAGCATTCTTATCTCGTCTTTTTTGAGACCGGCTTCCCGAAGCGGGCTGATGACGCCGATTTCGCGGACCGCTCTGATTCCGGGCCGATAATCGCCGTCGTCATCGGCGTTTGACCCTTCAGCGACCGTCTCAATGCCTCTCCCCTGCGCAATTTCCTTTATTCTTACCATCAGCTCTTTTTTGCACAGATAACAGCGGTTTTCGGGATTTTTGGAAAACCCCTTGATGCTCATTTCATCCGGTTCAAAAACAATGTGTTCAATGCCATGCTCCTTTGTAAAGGCTTCCGCTTCCTTTAATTCCCTTTCTGGAAAACCGATGGACCGGGCGGTAACCGCCACAGCGTTATTGCCCAATGCATCGTGAGCGGCTTTAAGCAAAAATGCGGAGTCCGTTCCGCCTGAAAATGCGACGGCCGCGCTTTGAAGGCGCTCAAGATTCCGTTTTAAACTATTGAATTTGATTCCGATATCCTCCATCGCCGAAACAAGCCTCCGCCTTTTTCACAGGCTTTCACCCGTTTTTGTATTTTCTCTCGATCAAATCGATGGAACGCTGCGTCGGCTCATAGTGGTACTCATAGGACTCTTTAAATATCCTCGGGAGCTTTTTTAGCCGGAAATTCATATCCTCGATGTCAAAGCGCGTCAGATCCAAATCATCAATACCCAGCCATTCCCGGTATTCCTCATATTCACTTCCGCTTTTCTTTTGATACGCTTTTGCAATCGCCGCCAATCCGTCGGGCCCGCCGCAGTCTTCGATAATACCAAACCCCTGTCCTTCAAGCACTCTGGGCAGTACGCTGGCGCTTATCTCGGTCATCTCGCAGTTCTCCAATGTCAGATCAACCTGCCAGCCGTCTCCGTAATCGTATTCGAAATACAAGCTGCCAGCGCCAATATCCTTTATACGGTAACGGCTTGCGTCCCGCCATTCTATGTCGTCAGCGCTATCCTCAACATCGTCATCCCGCAGTTCAAACCGCCAAGGCTTTATCAAATCCATCAAATCGTCTTTGCTGAATAACGAGTCAATCTCCTCATCCGTCATTTTTCTATGCAAATCTTCAATGAATTCTTCACCAAAATCATATGTAAAGGAAAATAAGTGGCATGCCTTCATCTCAAACAAAGTCATCAGTATATAGCCAAATTCCGCCATCGTCTTATTGCCGTTAACCTCAAAGCGCCGCCAGATTTTTGGCGAATAGTCTTTGAGTTGCGCATAAAACCGGTATACCTTATGTACCGCCATCAGTTATATCTCCTTCGCTTTTCCGAAAAAACCAAAACGACCTGCCCGTTACTGCTCTTGAGATTTTCCATCTTCAGCCTCATCCTTGCCGCCGTCGGCGCTCACAAACATTTTGGCGATGATGCTGGATACCGGTATTGCAAAGAAGATCAGCCAGCCTGGATGCCACAGGTCAAAAAAGAAGCCGAAGCATAGATAGCCGACGATGCAGGCGAAAGAAACGATACCGGAAACCATGCCGACGGGATCTTTTTTCTTCGTAATGACATCCACGATGATCGAAACGAACGGTATGCTCAAAAACACAAGCCATGTTGGGCTCCAAATGCCCTCGGTGAAACCAACGAACAAGAAAACAAACGCCGAAAGAAGCGCCACGAGGCTGATCACCAAACCGCCGATTTTCTGTTTGTGACTCACAACCGCACCTCCTGATTACTGTATTTATGCTATTATACAATGGCAAAGCCATCCATGCAATTGACAAAGCGGCGCGGATCGCGTCAACCCACTGCAGGGAAATCACAGCACAGTATTACGATAAGCCAATCCCTTCAAAGCCATAAAGGTTCGTATATATGGCCAAAAGGGAAAGCTTGATAAGACAGCTCGTTGAGGAACGAGGTATTAAAGCGCCCATCGCCGCCTTGTTACGGTATTGATATGGGGCAAGGATGAACCTTGCCCCACGGAACCACTTTAAATTATCTGGCTTTCGGAGAATACACAAAATTATCGGCGCTGCCAAGTTTTTCGGCAAAACTGAAGCCTCCTTGTCACTGTCGGCAAGAAGGCTTTTTCCGTTATTGCAAAATCGGCAAGCCCGGGAATGGCGGCGATCATTCCGCGGAAATTTTCAGCTCGCCGTCTTCGGCGCCCACCTTGACGGTTCCGCCGTCAACGAGGGTTCCCGACACCAGCATGCGTCCCACCTGCGTTTCCACCGCCTTTTGCAGATAGCGCTTCACTGGCCGCGCGCCATATACGGGCGTGTACGATTTGTGGGCGATCAGCTTTTTCGCTTCGTCAGTCACATCAAGCCTGATGCTGCGCTCGCTTAAACGCTTTTGGATGGCGGCGACGGCCAGATCGATAATGCGGACAATATCGTCCTGCTTGAGCGGCTTAAACAGCACAATGTCGTCCACGCGGTTTAAGAACTCCGGACGGAAATGCATTGACAGATCGCTCATTACACGGTCTCTCACCGCTTCGTCGATCTCGCCCTGCGCATTGATGCCCGAAAGCAGATACTCGCTGCCGATGTTGCTCGTCATGATGACCACGGTGTTTTTGAAGCTGACCGTGCGTCCCTGGCTGTCCGTCAGGCGTCCGTCGTCAAGCAGCTGCAGCAGCACGTTGAACACGTCGTGATGCGCCTTTTCGATCTCGTCAAAAAGAATCACGCAATACGGCTTGCGGCGAACCGCCTCTGTAAGCTGCCCGCCCTCGTCGTACCCGACGTATCCGGGAGGCGCGCCGATCAGCCGTGCGACCGCATGTTTTTCCATGTATTCGGACATGTCGATTCGCACCATATTGTCCTCGCTGTCAAACAGCGCTTCGGATATCGCCCGCGCAAGCTCGGTTTTGCCGACGCCCGTCGGCCCCAGGAATATGAACGATCCGATGGGACGCTTCGGGTCTTTCAGGCCGCTCCGTGCGCGGATCACCGCTTCGCTGACGGCGGCTACGGCTTCGTCCTGCCCCACAACGCGTTTGTGCAGTATGTCTTCCAAGTGCAGCAGCTTGTCGCGCTCCTGCTCGACAAGGCGCGCCACGGGTATGCCCGTCCAGCGCGATACGATCTCCGCGATTTCCTCGTCGGTCACTTCTTCCTTTAAAAGCTCATGTCCGCTCTTGCGGTTTTTCGTCTTTTCCTCCTCAAGCTGACGCTGCAGCCCCGGCAGTTCGCCGTATTCGAGCCGCGCCGCAAGCTCAAGGTCGTAGCTCCGCTTTGCGTCGTCGATGCGCCGCCGCACGTCCTCGATCGCCTGCTTGAGCTCCTTCTCGCGTTTGAGCTTCACTTTTTCAAGCTCCCATTGGGCGTTCAGCTTGTCGGTCTGCTCCTTGAGCGTTGAAAGCTCCTTCTCCAGCGCCGCCAGACGCGCCTTGCTGCCCGCGTCGTCCTCTTTTTTGAGCGCCTGCCGCTCAATTTCTAGCTGCATCACGCGGCGCGATATCTCGTCAAGCTCGGTCGGCATGCTGTCGATCTCGGTCCGGATCATTGCCGCTGCCTCGTCCATCAGGTCGATCGCCTTGTCGGGCAGGAACCGGTCGGATATGTAGCGGTCCGAAAGCACCGCGCACGCAATCAGCGCGCCGTCGGTAATGCGCACGCCGTGATGGATTTCAAAGCGCTCTTTAAGGCCGCGCAGTATCGAAATTGTGTCCTCCACCGACGGCGGTTCCACAAGTATCGGCTGGAACCGGCGCTCGAGCGCCGCGTCCTTTTCGATGTACTGGCGGTATTCGTCGAGTGTCGTTGCGCCGATGCAGTGCAGCTCGCCGCGAGCGAGCATCGGCTTTAATATGTTGCCGGCATCCATCGCGCCTTCGGCTTTGCCCGCGCCCACAATATTGTGCAGCTCGTCGATAAACAGTATGATCCGCCCGTCGCTCTTGTTGACGTCGTTCAGTACCGCTTTCAGGCGTTCCTCGAATTCGCCGCGGTATTTTGCGCCCGCAATCAGCGCGCCCAAATCAAGAGCGAATATCGTTTTATCCTTCAGCCCTTCGGGAACGTCGCCCGCCACGATGCGCTGGGCCAGCCCCTCCACCACCGCTGTTTTGCCGACGCCCGGTTCGCCGATGAGTACGGGATTGTTCTTCGTGCGCCGTGAAAGGATGCGTATCGCGCGCCGTATTTCGCCGTCTCGCCCGATGACGGGGTCGATCTTGCCCTGCTTCGCAAGCTCCACGAGGTCGCGCCCGAACCGCTTAAGCGAATCGTATGTTTCCTCGGGGTTCTGGGACGTGATACGCTGATTGCTGCGCACCTTGGAAAGCGCCTGCATGAACGAATCGAGAGTGACGCCGAAGCGTTTGAATACAGACGCAGACGGCGTGTTTCTTTCCTTGAGCAGCGCTATGAACAGGTGCTCCACGCCCGTGTATTCGTCTTTAAAGCGCTTGGCCTCGTCCTGAGCGTGTATGATCAGCTCGCTGAAACGCCGCGAGGCATATACGCTTGCGGATGCGCCCTGTACCTTGGGCAGCTTGGCAAGCTCCGATTCCAGCGCCAGCGTATACTGCGCCACATCCACACCCATATACCCAAGCAGCTTGGGGATCAGCCCGTCTTGCTGAGACACCAGCGCGAAGTGCAGATGCTCGCCGTCCACTTGCTGCTGCCCCATACGTATTGTGATTTCCTGCGCCGCCTGCACGGCGGCCAGCGCTTTTTCCGTCAGTCTGTCAAGTTCCATATCTCATTCCTCCTCAAATTGATTGTTCGTTTTTTGCCGAGTTTCGGGCCGCCTTTATTTCATCGTCTCTCTGAGCCGCTCGTAAAGCTTCTTCTGCTCCGCCGTCAGATGCGCGGGGTTCACGATGCGTACCGTCAGATACAGGTCTCCGCGCTTGCCGGAACGGAACGGATACCCTTTTCCCGCCACGCGGATGCGGCTGCCCGTCTGTACGCCCGCGGGTATTTTTACCGCGATCCGTCCGTCCAGCGTGTCGACGGTCAGCTTGTCGCCGAGCGCCGCGCTCCATGGATATACGTCTATGTCGAGCAGCAGCTCGCTGCCCTTCAATGTATAGCGCCCCGGCTTCATGCGTACGGTCATGCGCAGGTCGCCGTTTTTGCCGCCGCCCGTACCGGAGTGCCCCTGCCCTTTGAGGCGGATCGTTTCACCGTCTGCAACGCCTGCGGGCACTTTGAAATTGAGGCTGCGAGTGCCGGACTCGGTCTGCAAAGATATGCGCTTTTCGATACCCGCCGCGCCTTCCTCGGGCGTGAGCTCAATTTCCGCTTCAATATCCTGTCCGTTGCGCACGCGCGTTGTGCGCGCCCCGCCGCTTGACTGCCCGAACAGATCGCTCAGGTCGCCGCTTTCATATACGCGCGTCGTCCGTCCGCCGCGCCCGGCGCCGAACAGGCTGCTCAAATCAAACGCGTCCGAAAAGAACATGTTGAAAAAGTCGCTGTGGTCGCCCGAACCCGCGTATTCGTACCGCACATTGCCGCCGTTGAAACCGTACTGCGACGGATCAAAATCATAGCCGTTGCGGAACTGCGCCTGTGCCCCGAACATATCGTATTTTTTGCGCTTCTCCGTATCGCCGAGAACCTCGTACGCCTCGCCGATATCCTTGAATTTTGCTTCGGACGCCTTGTCGTTTTTGTTGACGTCCGGATGGTATTGCTTGGCGAGCTTTCGGTACGCCTTTTTGATATCGTCCTGCGATGCGTTTTTGTCGACGCCGAGTATCGCGTAATAGTCTTTATATTGCATGTCATACCGCTCCTTTCCCAAACCGCGCCGCCGCGATTGATATGACTTTGACTTTCCTTGACCTTTATGAGCTTATCATATAACATCTCATTATAAAATGCAATAGCCAAAGCAAAATTATCCCGGATTTTATACCGCTCACTCTCTTTTGTGCCTGTAAAGGCATATTGAGAAACGATATGATGAAAAACGCCCGCCCGTCTTCAGCCGGGCGCAATAAGATGATGCGCTCAAAGGCCAAAGCCGCTTGAACCCATGAGACAAGGCGGCGGGGCATGCCTGCATTTGCAATTGATTCTCTTATCGAGCTGCTCATAGTGTAAACTTACTGTAGGAAAACGGAAGACGCAGAGATGATACCACCCACCCCCGCGGGGGTGGGTGGTAAAAATCGCCAACATCCCTTAGAATATAGGTTGCGTACCAAACCTAAGGAGGCGACCTATGAACAGCATACAACAGTTGGTGGAAAATGTCATGTATCAAATGACGGAAATTGCATCGAAAAACAGGGCAGATGGTATAAAGGGGATGGCTCGGGAGATACAGGCAGTGATTAGCGAAGCTTCACTGGGCGCATTGGGAATCATGCTGAATGACATCGATGAGAAATTGTATCGTGATAAAGAGCATCGAAAGCAATGGGAAGTTGTTCGAAAGAATGATTCCAAAACAATCATGACATGCGTTGGAGAATTGACCTATAAACGCCGGTATTATCGCAACAAGGATACTGGGGAGTATGGATATCTGCTTGACGGCTGGCTCGGCGTCACTCCTCATCAGCAGATCGGGGATGATGTGCGCGAAGATCTTGTCTTATCTGCTGTGAATGTATCATATCAGAAGAGCGGGAAGCAGTCAGCGCCTAAGCCTGTCAGCAAGAGCAGCGTGGCCAACTATGTGGGCAATGTGAAAGTG
>JAJUJH010000089.1 GCA_029265435.1 Clostridiales bacterium | reverse complement strand
GTGTATTTAACGGAAAGGGAGGTGTCCATTGAACACGCAGCTCAAAAAAGGTGTGCTGGAGCTATGCGTACTCCAACTGCTGCTGGATAAAGACCGCTACGGTTACGAACTGGTGGCGATGATATCGCAAAACGTGCAGATTTCGGAAGGAACCATTTACCCGCTGCTGAGGCGTCTCAAGAACGACGGGTATGTGACCACGTATCTCGAGGAATCCACCGAAGGGCCGCCGCGGAAATATTACAGGCTCACGCAAAAGGGGGAGGAAACGCGCGCGGCGCTGCTTGAAGACTGGATCGCTTTCACCGGCGGCGTCAACCGCATATTAGGAGGGCAAAGTGAATAGGGAACAATTTTTAAAACAGCTCGGCGCGAACCTCGGCAAGCTGACATCCGCCGAGCGCAGCGAGATTATAAGCGACATCGACGAATTCTTCGTCTTTGCCGCAAAGGAAGGCCAAACGGAGGCGGCTATCGTGGCGCGGCTCGGAGACCCGCGAAAGCTCGCGAAGGAATATGTTGCGCAAAGCCGCATCAAAAGCGCCAATCAGTCACGCACGCCGAAAAACATGCTCCTCGCGTTTCTATATGCGGCGGGGCTCGGCACCGTGAACGCGCTGTACGCGGTTTTCGTGGTGGGCGTCGGATACATCGTAATCGGCGCGCTTTACCTCGCGGCCGTATGCATCGGGATCGGCGGTGTCGCCGCTGTGGGGACCGCCGCAGTCCGGTTGGCAGGCAGCGCCACCGCCATCGCGCTCGGCGTCGTCGCCGGCGTAGCGCTTATCAGCATCAGCGTATTGTTCTTCATCGGCATTATGAGCTTATCGAAAGCGTTTCACAGGGGAAACATGGCGTTTCTCAACAATATTTCAGATCGAATCAAGGAAGCGGGAGCAAGAAAATGAGTACCAAAAAAACCATTGTGATCATCGCCTCATCGGTGCTGCTGGTATGTGTAATCGCCCTTTGCATCATCGTCGGCGTCAATTCCGGAAATGCGGGCTTGGGCGGCATATTCGGCCTGTTCTCAAACAAAAGCGTCAATATCGACGAAACGGCCAAACTCGATTTGAGCGGCGTCGATACGGTCAACGTGGATTGCGTAAGCGGCAATATCAATATTTCCGTTGGCGAAGGGAGCGCGTCGCTTAAAGGGACCGTTCTTACCGCCAGCCCCAAAGACAGCTACCTCAAGGTGACAAGGGACGGCGGTACGCTCACCGTCAAATTCGACGCCGATACGTTTCTGCGCGATTTCATCACCTGCGACGTTACGCTTGATGTGAGCCTGCCAAACGCGGATTTCAGCCTGAACGTGTCGGGCGCGTCCGCCGATTCACGCATGGAGGGCTTCACGCACCTTCAAAACGCGCGTATCGACAGCGCAAGCGGCGAGGCGCATGTGACAGGCTGTACGGGCGACAGGCTAGATATCAATCTCACGTCGGGCCTTCTGGATGTGAGCGGCTCCGGCTTTGCCGCCGTGAACGCAGGCTGCATCTCCGGCGACACAATAATAAACGGCATCACGGGCAATGTCAGCGTCACCAGTACGTCGGGCACGGTGCAAATCGCAAACGTGACGGGCGAGATATCGGTGAACAGTACGTCGGGCGACGTCAGCGTTGCGCAGGAACAGCCCGCGCTTAAAGACATCCGTATCGGTGTCACAAGCGGCAGCGTGACAGTAACGCTTGCGCCCGACGCCGCATTCCGCCTTCGCGCTAATTCCACTTCGGGCGGCTTCAATACCGATTTCGGCGTGACCATGAGCGGAAACCTGTCGGATGATCCCGTAGGCGCCAATGTATCCGGCGATGTGAACGGCGGCGGGGCGCTTTTGGATCTAAGCACCGTTTCGGGCGACATCCGCGTGCTGAAAAACAGTCGGTAAGGTTTCCGGCAAAAAACCGTTGACAGCCGGACGAAACGTCCCCGGGCCTGCGCCTCGGGGGCGTTTTTGTTCCGTCAAAAAAGCCCGTCCGTCAGTTCGGGCGGGCATGGCGGTTCCGCGTTAAACCACGCGCGCTTTCATGCGCCGTTTGATGCCGATCATGCTTTTGGCTTCGTCTCTGATCCGGCCGACGGACGGCACGATATCCGCTTCCAGCCCCGGGCTGAATGGGACCGGCACATCAAGGCCCGTACAGCGCCGTATGGGCGCAAGCAATGCCGCAAAAGCGTCGCTTTCGGCCACGGATACGGCGATCTCGCCGCCGAATCCGCCCGTGCGGCATGCCTCATGAACGATGAGCAGCCGGCCCGTCTTTTTCACCGATTCGATCACCGCGTCTCTGTCGAGCGGCACAAGCGTCCGAAGGTCAATCACCTCTGTGCTGATATCGTCCTGCTCAAGCTGTTCCGCCGCTTCCAGACAGCGCGGCATCATGCGCCCGTAGCTCACGATCGTCACATCCGTTCCCTCGCGTTTGACGTCCGCTTTGCCGAGCGGCACCACATACTCCCCTTCGGGTACCGCCCCTCTCGTTTCGTAAAGCTTTTTCTGTTCCAGAAAGACAACGGGGTTGTTATCGCGTATCGCGGCAGTCATCAGCCCCTTGGCGTCTGCGGGCGTAGACGGCGCGGCTATCTTGAGCCCCGGCACATTGCATAGCCACGCTTCGGGAGACTGGCTGTGCTGGGCGGCCGCGCCCGTGCCCGAGCCTGCCGCAAGACGCACCACCATGGGCACGCTGACCTTTCCGTTAAACATATAGTGCAGCTTCGCCGCCTGATTGACGAGCTGATCCATCGCGATTGTCACAAAATCGCTGAACATGATCTCAGCGACCGGCCTCATCCCCATCATGGCCGCGCCCGCCGCCGCGCCCACGATCACCGCTTCGGATATCGGCGTATCCTTCACGCGTTCGCTGCCGAACTCGTCAATCATGCCCGCCGTCACGCCGAACGAGCCTCCGTAAACGCCGATATCTTCACCAAGCAAAAATACGTTTTCATCACGCCGCATCTCCAACGTCATCGCTTCGCGAATCGCCTCGGCGTATGTCAAATTTCTCATCAGCTTCTCCTTTAAGCATATACATGGTCTGCAACCGTATCCGCCGGAGGATACGGACTGTTTTCCGCAAACCTAACGGCATCCTCAATAGCCCGCCTTGCCCTTGATTCCATGTCCTCAAGCTCGGCGGCGGAAAACCGCCCGTCTTCAAGCAGATAGGCCTTCATGCGCTCAACGGGATCCCTCTGTTTCCACCGGCTAATTTCTTCCTGTGAACGGTATGGGTTCTTATCGCTTTTCGAATGCCCGCAGACGCGGTAAGTATGGCACACAAGCAGCATCGGGCCGTTCTTTCTCACATATTCCAAAGCCTTTTCCGCCTGCTTAAAAACCGCCGGGGCATCGTTGCCGTCAACGCCGGCGGCTTTGATGCCATAGCTCTGCGCGCGCACGGAAATGTCCGGAATATTCATCGAAAGGCTGCGGCTCAGCGACAGGCCGTACTGGTTGTCTTCGCAGACAAAAAGCACAGGCAAACGCCATACTGAAGCGAGGTTCAGCGACTCGTGGAACGAGCCTTGGTTGGTCGCGCCGTCTCCGAAAAAGCAGACGACAGCCTGCCCCGTCTTCTTCTGCCGCACAGCCAGCGCCGCACCCACCGCCAGCGGAAGGCCTCCGGCCACCACGCCGTTTGTGCCCATATTGCCATTTTCGGGATCCGCAATGTGCATCGAGCCTCCCCTGCCCCCGCAGGTGCCCGTCTGCCTGCCCATCATCTCCGCCATCATCGCGTTCACGTCGGTACCTGCGGCAATGCAATGCCCATGCCCGCGATGGGTGCTGAAAAGGATGTCTTTATCCCGCATCGCCGCGGCAACGCCTGCGGCCACAGCTTCTTCGCCCAGATAAAGGTGAGTGGTGCCGTGCATCACGCCGCTTTGGAAAAGCGCTTCCACTCTTTCTTCAAAAAACCGGGTGAGCAGCATGTCGTTATATATCTTCAAAAGCTTATCCGACGAGAATGCCATAAACGTCCTTTCATTGTGTACCAAGTATCCAATATGCATATTATCGCTAATTATTTTCTGTTTTTCAATAACATCTTATCATATTTCTTTTATATTGTCAGTGAATTTCTTGTGAACAAGCTCAAAAGCGCTTAATCGTTGACGTTTCAATACGCAAGTGCTAAAATTTTTATATTTCTAAAACCGTTCGAACAAATAAAAAGGAGACTTTCATGAACAAAAGAAGAATCGCGGCTCTGCTGATGTGCGTCTTACTCGCCTTTTCCGGCGGCTGCAGTCTGATCGACATCGACGAGGAAAAAGCCCAGGCGATGGAAAACGCCAAGGTGCTCGCGGAATATAAGGATACGGACATCACAAAACAGCAGGTGGTACAATATATGACCCAGCTCTATTCACAGCAGGGCCAAAGCTTGGACGACCTCGAATCTTCCGATAATTGGAGCATATATTTGAACGGCGGAATCGAAAAACTGGTGATCGACGCCATGTGCATTGAAAAAGCCGCCGAGCTCGGCCTTGACCAGCTGACCGAAGACGAAAAAAAGGATATCGACGACCAGTACAACAGCACAATGGACTCTTTGAAGTCTTATGCGGAGTATATGGCAAAGGCGGCCGTTGAAGACAACAGCTCCCTTAACTACGACGAGGAATACCAGAAAACGCTCGACGATTACTTTGCCTCCATGGGATACACCGAAGAGACGCTGCGCTCGAAAATGGAGCGGGAGTTCATCATCACAAAGGTATATGATTATTACATCAAAGACGTGGCCGTTTCGGACGACGAGGTAAAGAACGAATACGACACGCAGGTCAGTATCCAGCAGGGCAATGTTGAAAACGACCCGTCGTTCGTGGAAATGCAGGAATCGCTCGGCTCGCGCGTCCTTGTCTATCCGGACGGATACATGAAAGTGCGGCATATTTATCTCGCTTTTGACGACGAAACGAAAACCGCGGCGACTACCGCTTACGGCGAAGACAATACGGACGAATACAACCGCCTGATTGAAAAAGGCAAGGCCGCGCTTCAGACCAAGATCGACGACATACAATCGCGCCTGGCCGCCGGCGAAGATTTCGGCGCGCTGATGGAAGAATACAACGAAGATACGACGTACTCAAGCGAGCCCAACAGCACCGAGGGCACCGAAACCGGCCCGTATAAGAGCAACACGCTTCCCGGCTATCTTGACGCGGTCGCCAAGCTCACAAAAAACGGCGATGTCAGCGAACCGGTCGTCAATTATAACGGCGTTTACTTCATCCAGTGCGTGAAGATGCTTGCCGGCGTTGTGCCTTACGACGATGTGAAGGACGATATCAAGTCGGATTTGCTGACGACAAAACAGTATGAAGAATGGGAAAAGGTGACTCAGGGGTGGATCGACGACGCGAAAGCGGCCGGTACGCTCAAATTGTATCCCGAAAGATATTAAGCCGTCCAATGAAAGCATCCGCAAAACGGGCGCTCAGCTTGTCGAAAAACCAAAGGTTTTTCGACAGTTTTCCGGTTTTGCTTGTTCCTCGCAAGCTCGAAACGGCGCAAAACCGCAAGGTGTGGCTGCGCGGGCAAAGCCCGTCTTGCCCACAAATTTAATTTTTTGCTTTATTGACAGTCTGAAGCGTCCGTAAAACGGGCGCTTTTTTTATACTAAAAATCCATATAGGCCCGTTTCAGCGTCAATATGCGGCGGACGCTCTCCTCAAGCCTCTGGCGGGTAATGCGTCCGTCCTGAACCGCCTGATACAGCGCGTCAACAACCTGTTTCTGCAATACGTAGTGACGCCCGACCAATACGATATCGCCGCCGGCCAGAATATGCAGCGCGGCGGCTTCACCCGCGGAGAACCGTGACCGGATACCCTGCATGCGCATATCGTCCGACACGACGACACCGCCGAATCCCAGCTCTTTGCGCAGCAGATCCGTAATAAACGCATAGGATACCGAAGCCGGGTATTCGTTGTCGATTTTGGGGAAAAGCAGATGCCCCACAAGCATTGCATCAATACCTTGGTCCACTGCCGCCGAAAACGGCACCAGAGAATAGCTCCTCAGCTTTTCAAGCGACAGGCGGATAACCGGCAGCGTTTGATGGGAATCATCAGGCGTACTCCCATGTCCCGGAAAATGTTTGCCGAGAGACGCAACGCCGCCGTCTTGCAGGCCTTTTACGGCTTCGGGAACAAGCGCCGCCGTCTTTTCGGCATCTCCGCCGAACATGCGGCTTCCAAGAAACGTTTCGGAAGGTTTTTTCGCGATATCCAGCACCGGCGCAAAATCGATCATTATGCCGATTTCATGCAGCTTCTCTCCGATGCGCCTGTACTGGTCATACACGCGCCGAGCATCGCCCGCTTTCCCGAGCGCCTGCGCCGATTCGAGCGCGGGCCGCCATTCTCCCGGAAATCGTTTAACCTTGCCGCCCTCCAAATCGATGCCGATCATCACGGGAATGCCGTTCCGGCTGTATGCCTGAATCTTTGCCGTAAGCGCTTTCGTCTGCTCAAACGTGTCGGTGTTCCAGCCGAAAAGCATCACATTGCCCACAAAATCGTCGCGAACCAGCCGCGCGCCTTCCTTGTCCATGTCTTTCTGGCCCTCAAAGCCGATCATGACCATCTGCCCGATCAGCTCTTTGTCGCTCATCGACGCGATCATATCATCTATTGAACGGCGCGCCGGCTCACATGTCGGTTCGGGTGCGGATTCGGGCGTCGGTTGCGAGGTTGGCGGCAGCGCGGACGGCGCTGAGGCAGCCGACGGTTCAGCGGGATAGCCGGGAGACACTTGCGCCGTTTCGCCCGCCGCGCATGCCGTATACACCGCGGCGCCCGCTATCAAAATCATCATACAAACGGCTTTTATTATTTTCATCGCTCTTCCTTCATCATTGATGGTTGGCATCCGATGCCGCTTTAATAAAACAAAGCGTTTCACTGTTTTACCGTACCACTAATCCTCGTGTTTTCGCAACTCTTTCATATTGTTTGGCGCAGAACCGACAAAAATCCGTCTTTTTTGCGCCTTTACAGAATATGAAAATGCGCGTATAATAAATACGTTGTATTATGAATATCGTTTGCGTTTCGCAAAGCATTCCAAAAAGAATGACACTGACAACAGGTCGTATTTTTAATACATACAGCGCAGGAATTGAGACCTGTGCAAACGGGGCTTTCCGGCTCCGGCGTTAAAAAATGCGATGTGGCGTCATAACAAATTCGAAAGACTTTGCTATATCGGCATGGTCTTTGTTTTTTATGAAGCAACGGAAAAGAAAGAGGTTGAATTGCAATACGAAGAACTGCTCTCCGAAGAGATGAGAGCCACCCTGCAAAAGGCGGGATTTTCGGAACCCACACCGATTCAGCGCAAAACGCTCGAGCTGATTTTAAACGGATGGGACATTATGGGCATCGCCCAAACAGGAACGGGCAAAACGGCGGCGTTTGCCGTTCCCATCATTGAGAAGACGCTGTTAAATAACCAAAAGACGCAAACATTGGTGCTCTGCCCCACGCGTGAGCTTGCAATGCAGATTACGGCGGTATTTCGTGCGCTGTCATCACATGGGAATCTGCGCGTCGTCAGCGTATACGGCGGACAGTCCGCAAACGTGCAGATTCGCGCACTTCGCGCAGGGGCGCAGATCGTCGTGGGGACGCCCGGCCGCATCAAAGATCTGATTGGCCGCGGTGCGCTCAGGCTTCAATATGTCCGCACCGTGGTGCTCGACGAGGCGGACGAAATGCTGAGCTTCGGGTTTCTGCCCGACATACGCGCGATACTTTCAAACGTCACGGGCGAGCATCAGACGCTGCTTTTTTCCGCGACGATGAACAAGGCGGTATCCGCCGTCGTCAAGGAATTCCAGCAGGATGCGGTGCGCATCGAGATCGGCGGCGGAAACGAACCCGCCGCCTGCGTGAAGCAGTCGTTTCTGGCCGTCGGTTCGCGCGCCAAATGCAAGGCGGTGCAGAAATTGATACAAACCAAGAAGCCACGGCTGGCGCTCGTGTTCTGCAACACAAAGCGTCAGGTCAAAACGGTTCAGCGCATGCTCGGCGACATCGGTTTGTGTGCGGCCTGTCTGCACGGCGATCTGAGCCAAAACCAACGCGATATCGTGATGGACGCATTCCGGAAGGGCCAAACGAGCGTGATGGTGGCGACGGACGTGGCGGCGCGCGGCATCGACGTGAAGGACATCGACCTTGTGATCAATTACGACATTCCCGACAAGCTCGAATACTATGTGCACCGCATCGGCCGGACAGGCCGTGCCGGGCATTCGGGCCATGCGTGCACGCTCGTCTCGCCGACGGAGGCGGGCCGCATCAGCGAAATCGAGCGGCATTTCCGCGTGACGATCACAGAAGAAAAAGCGGTATAGGCAGCAGGCCCTTATGTGCTCGCTATGCTCTTTGTTCCCGGAACGGATAAAAACGGTTACATCTCGGGTTATCTTATAAAACAGCAGGCACAAGCTACGGCCTGCTCACCTTGTTGATAAAACCCCGGTTTTCCGACCGTTGTCCTGCTTTGCTTGTTCCTCACAAGCTTGAAACGGCGTAAAACCGCAAGGTGCAGGCTGCGCGGGTCAAGCCCGTTTTACCCGCAAATGATATTCTTAGTTTATTGACAGAGCAGGCGCAAGTTACCGCCTGCTTTCTGAAATTTTTTTATCCTTTTATTTTGCATTGTTCTTTTATCTGGCGCTTTCATGTTTTTTTAATAGCCGAGATTTCTGTCAATGATGCTGCCGTCTATGCCGTTAACGGTTAAAAAGCTATGAGCCTCGACCACATTTGTATACTCGTTGTTTTCGTTGAGCGCATATCCACCGGGTTGCTGTGCATCATATTTATCAACAGTGTAACCGAAGAAATCCCAAACAGGTATCACCATGTATTTATCAATGCTGTCCTTTATGCTCACGCGCATCATTCCCAGCCGCACTTCCGTGATAAATAAATCTCTTGACACAATATGTTCATCTTGATCGATCCAAGCATTTGAATACCCGATTTGATTGAGGAATATTTCTTTTATTTTTTCAAAAGGCATTATCTCCACATTTTCGGACATTTGTTTAACGATTTTTGATGGAGAATACCACTGAAAAAACCATACGCCCAAATTGTCCGCTCTTACGATTATTTTTTCATAAGACCATGGACAGGTATACATATTTTCACTCATTGTGATGTCAGCCTGATCCTGTTCCGTATATGTTTCCGGTATCCCATTATACTCTTTAGTAAAAATGACATCATAACACTTATAATTGGTGTCATTGTTTTCGTTGACAACGACCGTTCTGTTGACTGACATTTCGGTATTTAATTTCTTAATGAAATCGGTTGCAATCGTTTCCGCATCAACTTGGGTAAACGCCTGAAACATACCAACGGAATCACGCTTATCTCTCGGAAAATAACAGGTGATAGAATTATGCCGGCCTAGATCGTCATCAATATCCGATACATAGAAACCAATCGCCCCTTCCTCTTGAAATAAAACAGAGAATAATCCTTTCTTAAGATTTTCCTGCGTGATATCTATGGGATCGTATTCAACCTTTTCCGGCGCATCAATATACTCTTTTTCCAGCGTCTCCAAACTTTCTTGCATTATTTTTCGCAACTCACTTTGGGTTTTAATATCCGTCATCTGATTTAAATCGGAATTGGGATCATTTAACGCTTGTTTTGTGCTCACAATCATCTCCTCGATTTCTGATTTTGAATGTTTTATTCCCTCGGCAGGATCCACATCATACAGCTGAGCATCTCCAAACAGCACTTCTTTTATATGGGTAACGGATTCGACATCAAAACAATCCGGCTCAACTTGATATACCGGATAACTTGTAACAGCCGGAATACTTACCGAAGCATTTATTGAAACGCTTAAGCTGTCGCTGATTTTTAATTCATCCGTCCATGTAAACGCATCCTGGCTTAACCCTTGTTCCGATGGATTGTCGCTGACATTATTCGTGTTCTCGATAATGTTTATTAATGCATCATCTTTTTTGTTTTGAATAATATCGGTTTCTGGTGTCGGCTGGCAGGATACCAGGCATATTGCAATAGCGAAAATAATACCTGTTATCATGCCTCTTAGCATTTTTATTTTCATATTTATAAAAGTCCTCTCTTTGACGATTTATCTGCTCATGTACCAAACGATCCGTCTGTTTCACCGAGTAATAAGTGATTGCCATTTTCTAAGGTTTGTTCTATTGTCCATAAATGAAGATAGTCATAGCTTGTACGTCTTGCTGTATCCTTGTCTCTCATATATTATGGCGACTTTATCATTTATTATGGCGACTTTATCATTGTTGAATCAATAAGGCCGATACCATTTTACCATATAACTGTTATTCTGTTTATATTTTTTTGTTATGTTATAAAGGCATGTTGTTAGAAAGAATACAACAGCTCTGGTTGATTCTTTTAACGGTCTCAGATCATATCAACCGATCGCTAGCTTTATT
>JAJUJH010000101.1 GCA_029265435.1 Clostridiales bacterium | reverse complement strand
CGGGCCTTTTTTCGCAGGCTTTGATTATTCCGATCTTGATCTTATCTGAATCAAACGGGACTCTTTCGCCGTTCTTTTTGACGACCAGCAGCGGAAGGCTGTCGATCTTCTCATATGTGGTAAAACGCTTCTTGCAGTTCAAGCATTCTCGGCGGCGTCTGATGGAATTCCCCTCTTCGGTCGGCCTCGAATCCACAACCTTGCTTTCAGGATATCCGCAAAAAACGCATTTCATACCACAACCCCCAAGCTTTTGACTCCATTATAACATAATATTGTATTATTACAATCAGGGTTGAAAGCCGGGCATGGAATTGATATCGACTTCCACCAATATCACGTCTTCTCCGATTTTCCTTATGTTCTGCCACGGAATCACGCTGTCCTTTTCGCCCCGGAACAGAAAAGAAAATCTCGATGGTCCCGGCACCACGATACCGGTTACTTTTCCCGTACACATATCGATCAACAGATCGCATAAATATCCGAGGCGTGAACCGTCCAGAATGTTGACGACCTCCATCTGGCGAAGCTTTGAATACCGCGTCATTATATCACCCCTGTTCATCATATTACCGGCGAAATAAAAATAAGACCCGCCGCGCTGATTTTTCGCCGCAGGTCTTTTCTTTTCATCGTGTCAGATGTTTCTTTTCATGCTTTTTAGAGCGTTCTTTTCCAGCCTTGATACCTGCGCCTGGCTGATGCCGATTTCTTCCGCAACCTCCATTTGCGTTTTGCCCTGATAAAACCGCATGGTGATGATGTTCTTTTCACGTTCGTTCAGCTTTTCGATCGCTTCTTTGAGCGCAATGCCTTCAAGCCAGTTCTCGTCGGCACAGCTTTTATCCTGCAGTTGATCCATCACATATATCGCATCCGATCCGTCATGGTATACCGGCTCGTACAAAGAAACGGGATCCTGTATAGCATCCAAAGCAAAAACCACGTCTTCCACGTTAACGCCCATTTCTTCAGCAATTTTTTCCACGCTCGGTTCGCTGCTTTCTTTTTTGGAAAGTGAATTTCTTACCTGCAATGCTTTGTATGCGATATCTCGCAGTGAACGCGATACCCGGATGGAATTGTTGTCGCGAAGGTATCTTCGCAGTTCTCCGGTAATCATCGGAACCGCATATGTCGAAAAGCGCACGCCAAGCTCCACATTGAAATTATCAATCGCCTTGATGAGTCCGATGCACCCCACCTGAAAAAGATCGTCCATATTTTCGCGTCTTCCCGTAAAACGTTGTATAACACTCAGCACAAGCCGCAAGTTTCCTCGAATGAATTCCTCCCGAGCCTGCTTGTCTCCGTTCTTCACACGAATCATCATTTCCTTCATCTGTTTTGGCTTCATCACTGGCAGCTTAGACGTGTCGACGCCGCAAATTTCCACTTTGTTTATCAGCATGTCATATCTCCTCGGTCGGCTTTGATACGACTAGCTTTGCCATGCCAATTTCCTTTTATACTGACAAAAAAGCGGTGTCCGGGTTCTGAAACTGCTTGAGTGGAATCACAATTAATATGTCAATGTTTTGAATTCCGCAATTTACGCGGCGTCTGAAAACAATGTGAAACTAACGTCATGAAAAATTAACAAAAATAAAAAAACTGCAGTTTTAGCAGCCAAGCAAAAAACGAAATCGTTCAAAAGATGTACCCTTGGGTACGATATCACGAAACAGCGTGTGATTTTTTTCGACATATGGTTTTTGGTAAGAGCGGTTTGGATCGCAGAAAAGGAGGCGGGTCTCTCTTTCTCCATCGAGGTCAGCTTCAATTGCGGGTACGTTTGCGAATTCTCCGCCATTGTCGGTAAGGATGATAGGAAATGCACCGCCGAAGTGACGCTGTTTAGCCGCAAACCCAGCCTTGAGTTCTCTGGTTTTTTGCAATACCTCAAGAGCCGTTTTGTTTTCGAGCAGCCGTCCGAACATGAAATTTCAGAACGTAAAATCAAATGTCAGGAGCGCTTTACCGCCGATACCCCCTATGACAATATCCATCTCGACCCATACTCTTTCCGCTATGGAATATGCGTTTTGAATTGACTTAAATAATAAATATTGATCAGTATATCTAAATATGCTTGTATATAACATTTATTTGATGTATTATGGAACCCAAGGATTTTCAGCGTTTACCTGAGACAATGCGGAAGGAAATGGAAAAAACTCTTAGTTTTTTGCTTGCAGCCATATTGGTTATAACGATGTTTACTGTAACTGCGTTTGCCGCTGCATTTAATGGAAGCATATGGACTGATAAGCCAGGTCTTCTTGGTATCGGTTACTATTGCACAGCTGCAAGGAACGTCTCAAGCAAGTATCGGCCGCGCTGCGGCGAAAAGTTAAAAAAGTTGAGGCACATGCACCTCTTCTGGCTCCACTTCAGGCAATTCTTCTGCGGCAGCAAATAACGCTGAAGACAAGCCCAGTAAAGAATGGGATTGCTATTGGGTTAATACGTCAAATATTTCTTCTGCAACTTTCTATAGTGGGTCATGGGATTGATGTAGATTAACACCAATCAATAAAAAACGCTGAAAATCCATCCTTAAGCGAGGAGTTAACTAGATTGATTCGTCTTGCGTATAAGAATTTTCTGCGTTTCTGCCATGTTAATATGTTATTCTTTTTTTTATCTTTTCTTTGTCTGGTTTGCGCGTTCGGCTGTTTCCTATTCATTCAGGAGAGAGCGTATTATATGTATACTGTTAACGTAGAAAGTAATCAGGATACTCGGGTATTGTACTTTACGTGCAATGATACAAATGCAATACAAAGCCTATATGCGAAATTGGAGAACGATTCAGTGCTGCCCAAAATGACAATTGTTACGGTTTCTGATGAGAATTATACCGGGCTATATTGGGATGGAAAGCTGATTAAAGAGGTTTTGTATACGCCATATGGACGATTTTTCAGCACGGAAGAGATGGACTCCGGTGATGTTGTGGCCTTATTAGGAACGGATTATTTTACAAATCTTTCTCAGGAGAACTTAGATACGATTTGGACAACGGGAATTGATATTAACGGTACACATTTTAACGTGATCGGTAATTACTTTTTTGATTTCCCTAAGGACTCCATTACCGAGAACTTTTATGAATTTGCTGTGGTACAAACAACGATTACGATTCCTTTAAGAACATACTTTGATTTCGGGCTTGCACCTGAAAGATTCAGGTGCGTATTTTCCCAACCGTTAACAAGCACACAGATAACGCATTTAAGTGATATTTTGCAATCGGTCGATAATATACAGTCATTATCCCTGCCGAAATCATTCGAAGCTAACGCGGTCTACAGTTATATTGACGGTATAATACCATATATCGCTGTTTTGTTACTATCTCTGCTTAGTAGCATCAGCGTGATACTCTATTGGTTAAGAAAAGAATTCGCACGATATAGGATTTATCTAATCTGTGGCGCGAAAGGCAGACAAATTGCGTTCTTAATATCAGTGAATATTGCGTTGCTGGTGACAGCTGCCTATGTCTGCGCCTGTCTGGCTATATTTGAATTAACGCAGATTACCCCGCACGGATTAGTATCTGCACTGCCATGGCAATTTTATATACTCATATACATTGGCGTTATGATCTTTACGCTCTTGGCAGTCAATATAAGGGCAATTCCGATTGTTTTCCGTGAGAAAATGCTTCAAAAATGAAACAGGGAGGGCAATAGCTTGGCTTCAGTGTTAATCGCAATCAAACTCCTCTGGAAGAGAAAGTTGGCAAATTTCGTTTTGGTCATTCAGATACTGCTCTCTATCATTATGCTCGCGCAGGTGTTCGTAGCAATTGAAGATTACCGAGATAATTTGCGTGCCGTAAACGAACTGCCTGTCAACAACACGGTTGTTCTTTCAATATTCGATTATTATGATACGGAATATGTGACACAACAAGTTCTGTCTTCTCCACAGGTTGAATCTGTCGGCAGAGTTTACATGGGCGATATTGTTTTTTGTAATAATGTATCATGCAACTTAGCTGCGTATAACGAAGGCATCATATCCCGCTATTCACCCGAGCTGCAAAGCGGCTCCTGGTTGTCTGATTACTCATCTTTCAGCGGTAACGCGATTCCTGCTGTGGTTTCCAGCGATATGAAACTGAAAGTCGGCGACGTGACCGATGTCAGTCTCTCGGATGGGCAAACGCGCAAGATCACTGTGATTGGGATACTTAAAGAGCCAACGCAGTATCTTTATCCTTGGGGCAGTGCCAGTCCGGAATATTTTACGGCATCGTCAGTCATCAGTCAAAAACCGGTCATTATCGTTCGATATACGGATTTCGGTGAAACGTCTGTTTTCGAAACGCCGATGGATGTGCCAATCACAACGAGTATATTTATATTTTTGAAATCCGATGCAGCAGACACAAATATGGATACGTTCAGAACAGAATGGAATAAGTACGGCGAGATAACACCGATGCAATCGCTTGTTTCCACTTTTAACACAAACACAAATACGATGATCGGAGGGACAACCATTATGTTTGTCGTGTTCCTGTTGCTGGCTGCCACGGGCGTATTGAGCAATAACGTGATCCAAAGCTTGCGCAATCGCAGACAATTTACCGTCTATTACCTTCTCGGGATGGATTGGAAGAAGGGTGCGGCGGTGGAGGTATGCCGAGTGGGGATTCTCGTTATTTTCACCATGGCGCTGAGCCTGATAGCAGGCAAGCTGGGGTTGTTAATGCTTGAGTGGATGACTCCGGCGCGGGCTTTCTTATTCTATGGGCTCGTTTTTCTATATATAGTCGTAATGTTTACCGCTGTCGGCGCAGGATTTATGATCAAATTGATGCGCGAAGATTTATCAGGACTGCTTAAAGATTTACAGCAGGGCGAGTGAGGGGAGGAAATTGATATGTTAATTGAACTTATCGGGATTGAAAAAACATATATAACACGCCGTGACGGCGTGCCGCTGAAGGCCCTGAACGGTATTAATCTTACCATAAAAAAAGGAGAAATGGTGGCGATTAAAGGTTCGTCAGGCGCTGGCAAATCCACATTGCTGCATATCATAGGATGCCTCGACAAGCCAACCAGCGGAATATATAAACTTGATGGTGCCGATGTGTCAAAAGAATCATCTGCGAAGTTATCTAAAATTCGCAATAAGAAATTTGGGTTCGTTATGCAGCATTTCGCATTGGTCGAAGAAGATAATGCGCTCCAGAATGTGGGGATACCATTGCTGTTCGCGAAAACGCCGATTTCTCAGATTGATACGTTGGCGATGGAACAACTTCGACAGTTGAGTATTGAAAATTTAGCAAAGCAGAGGGTCTCAAAGCTATCCGGCGGAGAGAAACAGCGTGTAGCGATTGCACGTGCTCTTATTAATCAGCCAGAAGTTATATTGGCAGATGAGCCTACCGGTGCACTCGATTCCGAAAATTCAACGATGATATTGAAAATTTTCAAAGCCCTGAATGCTCAGGGGAAAACTATCATTATTGTGACGCATGAGGATTTTGTAGCAAATGCTTGTGATCGCATTATCACTATCTCAGATGGAAGGATAAAATGATTCACTTGGTAAATTGGGCAGGTGCCGGTTATTTTGACGCTTTCAATATAACAAAAGCTATTTTTTACGGGTCAGCATGGATTCGGCAAGAAGCTTGAGACCGTCGGCACGGCCGTTAAAACGGGACAGTGCGTCGGCAGCCTCTTTTGTTTTCTGCGCCGCAATCCGTCTTGACTCCTCAATACCGTATAGCCTGACAAACGTGATTTTTCCCGAAGCCTTGTCTTTTCCGCTCGTCTTTCCAAGCGTTGCCGTATTTCCTTCCTCGTCGAGTATATCGTCTACGATTTGGAAAACAAGGCCCATATTATCGCCGAAAAGGCTCAACGCGTCAATCTCCGCTCCGCTTGCGCGCATCAGTGCGGCTCCCGATGTCACGGACGCTTTAATCAGCGCGGCCGTTTTGCGCGAATGAATATAGTGCAGCGTCTCTATGTCCACGTCTTTTCCTTCAAATTCAATGTCGGCCGACTGTCCATCGATCATGCCTCTTACTCCCGATGCGCCGGCGATTATCCGCATCGCACCTAGCGCGTCTAATTCCTTGTTTTCGGCGGCTGCCGCAATCATCACTTCAAACGCGGTGTTCAAAAGACCGTCGCCCGCAAGCACAGCCTGCGCTTCTCCAAATACGACATGGTTCGTCGGCTTCCCGCGGCGGAGCACGTCGTTGTCCATACACGGCAGATCGTCATGGATCAGTGAATAAGTGTGTATCATTTCAATGGCGCACGCAAAGTCAAGCGCTTTAGTCATATCGCCGAATATTTCCGCCGAAAGCAGACAAAGCAGCGGCCTCAGACGCTTTCCGCCCGCCTTCAGGCTGTACGCCATTGCGTCTTTTAAAAGCCCCGATCCGCAATGCTTATCCAGAAGCATATCCAGCCGGTTATCGATCATGCAGATAATCGTCTGAAAATCGGGCGTCAGTTCCGGCATGGTTCGTCACTTCCGGATTCAAGAATGTCGATTTGAGACTTGTATTCATTGAGTTTTTTCTGCAAAGCCTCGGCGAGCTTGACGCCTTCAGCGTACAGCGCCATGCTCTTTTCTATGCCCTCCTCGCCAGACTGCAATCGGCGTGTGATTTCCTCAAGCTTTTCCAAATCCTTTTCAAATTCAGCCATTGCTTTCCTTCCTTCTTGATACGGCCACTCGTCCGTCGGCAAACTCGATTAACATATCGTCCTGCGCTTGAGCGGCAGAGGTCACTATGCCGTTTTTTCCGTAAACAACGGCATACCCTCTTTCAAGCACACGCAGCGGGCTCAAATCCTCCAGCCTGCTGCGATATGTGTTCAGCTTCCATTCACAGCTGTCTGACAAGCGGAATAGATTCGTCTTTATCAAGCGTCTGTATGCGTCAATCGATTCACCGGCGCGGTTCAGCATCAGCCGAAGCGTTTGCGGACTGATCGCGTTTTTCAAATGGGAGAGCCGCATCTCATGCGCTTTCAAAACCGCCGAAAGAGCGTCAAGCAGCGAGCGTTTTTGCCTCTCCAGCGCATCCATCAGCGACTGCTTTTCCATGACCACCATCTCCGCCGCCGCCGAGGGCGTTGGGGCGCGCAGATCGGCCGCCATATCGCAAAGCGTATAATCCGTTTCGTGCCCCACTGCGGAAACAACGGGTATTTCCGAAGCATAAACCGCCCGTGCGACACATTCCTCGTTAAACGGCGCAAGATCCTCGAACGAACCGCCGCCGCGCGCCACAATAATCACGTCCACATCTTTTCGGTCGCTGAAATACCGTATACCGCTGCAAATCCTCGCCGCCGCGTCGGCGCCCTGCACAGGCACAGGATAAACCTTGATTTGAATGCCGTCAAACCGCCGGACGGCCACATTGACGATATCGTGAAGCACCGCCCCGGATGTCGACGTCACGACGCCGATTTTCAGCGGAATTTCGGGAAGCGGCTTTTTATGCGCTTCGCTGAATATCCCTTCTTTGAGCAGCTGCTGCTTGGTTCTTTCGAAGCGAGCATACAAATCGCCGACGCCGCCGGGCACGGCCGATTCCACTACGAGCTGAACGGACGCATTTTTTCGGTAAAACGCGATGCGCCCGCCGATTTCGAGCAGCGCCCCATCCGCAATCACTCCCATATCGTGATGGTTTCTGAAATCGTATACGATACAATCCAGCAGCGCGTTTTCGTCTTTAAGTGAAAAAAAGGCATGTCCCACCGAAGAAAGGCTGAGGTTCGTCACCTCTCCAACGACTTTGACGGAAGTCAGAAACGGGTCGCTGAACATCTTTCGGCTGATATATTCCGTGATCTGCGAAACGCTGAAAACGATCGGTTCCGTTATTCTGTTTTTTGAGGAATCCGCTTCATCCATACATGCGCGCCGCCTCAAGCGTATTCGCAAGAAGCATCGTGATTGTCATCGGCCCGACGCCTCCGGGCACCGGCGTGATAAAAGCCGCCTTATTCACGGCTTCCTCAAACAGCACATCGCCCTTGAGCTTGCCGTCCACCTTTGTGGTGCCGACATCGATCACCACAGCGCCCGGCTTGATATAATCGCCCGTAATCATTCCGGGCCGTCCGATCGCGGCCACCAGTATGTCCGCATTGGCGCATATCGCATCGAGATTGCGAGTGCGCGAATGGCAGATCGTCACAGTCGCATTTTCTCCCAAAAGCAGATGCGCCACCGGTTTGCCCACCATGTTGCTTCTGCCGACGACCACCGCGTTTTTGCCGCTGATTTCAATGCCCGTGCTTTTGATCAGATGCATGATGCCCCTGGGCGTGCACGGAATAAACCCTTTCTCCCCCACGAACAACCGCCCCGCCGTCACCACATGAAGTCCGTCCACATCCTTATCGGGATTCACGGCGCGCAGCACAACGAGCGGATCCAGCGGTTTCGGCAGCGGAAGCTGAACCAGTATTCCGTGGATCGCCTTATCGGCGTTCAAACTCTTTATGAGTTCGATCAGGCTTTCCTGGGAAGTCTGCGCGCTTAAGCGGTGTACGGCCGAACGAATGCCGATCTCTTCGCACGCTTTTTCCTTATTGCTGACGTAAACCGCCGATGCCGGATCGTCTCCGACGAGTATCACCGCAAGCCCGGGTACGGTGCCTTGAACCTTCAACGCGGCGACTTCTTTCTTAAGCTCTTCCCTTATTCCCGCGGAAATTGCTTTGCCGTCAATAATGCTCATTAACGCCTCCTTTTCCGTACAGCTTCTCCGCCGCAAGCGCAAGCCCGCATGCGTTGTCGCTGCACAGCCTTTTTTGCGCGAATACAGAGTGAAATCCGTCTCTTTCGCATATTTCATCTATTTTTTCTCTGATTATGGTATTACATATCACGCCGCCTGTAAATAGAAAGCGTGAAAGACCGCACTTTTCCGCCGTATTCGTCAAAAGCCGCGCAAGCGTATCGGCGGCGCAGTCGATCACACTGCCGCATACGTCCGCTGCGTCTTCGCCCTTTTCAAGCCTTTTGAGCGCCTGAGTTTCAGCGCCCGAAAGATTGACCGCAAGCCCGTCGATATGCGCGGAAAGCCTTTTTGAGCCCGGCCTGTAAAGCGATTCCATTGCAGCTCCCGACGGGAAAGGCAGGCCGGCGGCAACGCCGATACGGTCAATCAACTGACCCAAAGTGATGTCAAGAGTGCCGCCCACAGTCTCGATAAGCGTGACGATTCCGTCTTCAACAATCACGCGAAGGATATCCAGCGTACCGCCCGATACGTGAAAAGCGCCATAAACACCGTCTTTCACTTCGCTGCCGAAAAAGCATGAATAAATATGGCCGTGCTGATGAGTGAGCGCATATGAATCGGCGCCGGCCGCCGCGGCCGCAGCCGCCGCATGAGACACACCGACGCAAAATACGGGCATATAAGAATCATCTTTTGGGCATGGCTTTTCACTGTAAGCCAAAGCGGCCAATCGGCCGTCAAACGCTTTCAAAGAACGAAACAGCTCAGGGAAATTCTTAATATGCGCGAAAACGGCGTCGGACTGCCTGAGCCCGCGCGCGCCTTCGGGCACCGG
>JAJUJH010000178.1 GCA_029265435.1 Clostridiales bacterium | reverse complement strand
GGAAACGATTCGATGGACACGGCGGCGCGCGTCTCGGCGCTCGCGGCCGAAGACGGGCTGGAGCTTGTTGTGGCGGGAGTGCCCAAAACCATCGACAACGACGTGGGGGACGATGCATTTTCAATCATCGATCATACGCCGGGCTACGGCAGCGCCGCTCGATATTGGGCGATGAATCTGCAGAATATCGAGGAAGAAAACCGCGGCATGTGCGTGTCGGAGTGCGTAAGCGTGCATCAGGCGATGGGGCGTTCGTCCGGCTGGATTACGGCGGCGGCACGTCTCGGAGATCCCGAAAGAAAAATCCCGCTGCAGCTTTACTTTGCGGAAGCGAAAAAAACCATCGAGGAGCTTGCCGATAACGTCAACGAGCAGCTGAAGCGCGACGGCCGATGCATCGTTGTGGTCAACGAGGGCTACGATGCGGGCGAGATCGGCGCGCGGCACGACGGCTTCGGGCATGTGGAATACGGAGCGAGCGAAACCACCGCCGTTCAGCAAGTTTCTAATTATCTAAACAGACATGGCCTTAAAGCGCGCGGTCAGGCCACATGCCAGCAGGCGGGCGTGATGCAGCGGAACGCGTCAATATACGCCTCAAAAGTGGATATTGAGGAAGCGTACCGCGTGGGTGAAAAAGCGGTGGAAATCGCGATGACGGACGGCAGCGGCTATATGGCGACGATTCTTCGCAAGAACAGCGAAAAGTACGAGGTATTTTATGATAAAGTGAAGCTTGAAATCGTGGCGAATTCTGTGCGGTATTTGCCGCAAAGCTGGATCGCTCCTAACGGCATCGATGTGACGGACGATTTTCTCCGGTATGCGATGCCGCTTATCGGAGACGGATGGCCGGATGTGCCGATGGAAAACGGCCTGCAGCGTTTTGCGCGTCTGAATATCAAATTCGCCGATAAAAAGCTCGGCGGGTATGCGCCGTATGCTATGAGATAAGAGAGGCCGTATGGAGTTTAAACTGCATTCAAAATACAAACCGGCAGGCAGCCAGCCGCAGGCGATCGACGAACTGACGGCCGGCATTATGGCGGGCAAAAAAGCGCAGGTGTTGCTCGGCGTGACGGGCAGCGGCAAAACATTTACGATGGCGAACGTCATTGAGCGTGTGCAGCGTCCGACGCTTGTGCTTGCGCACAACAAAACGCTTGCGGCGCAGCTTTGCAGTGAGTTCCGTGAATTCTTTCCCGAAAACGCCGTCGAATTCTTCGTCTCCTACTACGACTATTATCAGCCCGAGGCGTATGTGCCGGGCAAGGATCTGTATATCGAAAAGGACGCGAGCATCAACGAGGAGATCGACCGTCTGCGTCATAGCGCCACCTCGGCGCTGCTGGAACGGCGGGACGTGATCGTGGTCGCGTCCGTATCGTGCATCTATTCCATCGGCGACCCGAAGGAATATAGCGGTATGAGCATTTCGTTGAGGCCGGGAACGAAAATCAAGCGGGACGAGCTGCTTGAGCGCCTTGTGGACAACAGCTTTACGCGCGGCGATATGGATTTTTCGCGCGGACGTTTCCGCGTGCGCGGCGATACGGTGGAGGTCTTTCCGGCGAGCACGATGGACAAAGCGGTGCGCATCGAGTTTTTCGGCGACGAGGTGGAGCGCATACTCGAAATCGACACCGTGACGGGTCGCGCGCTGGCCACACGCGAACATATCGCGATTTTCCCCAACACGCATTACGCGATGGACCGGGAAATGATGAAGGAGAAGCTTGAGGAAATATATGGCGACATGCTCAAGCAGGTCGAGCTTTTTAAAAACGAGGGCAAGCTGCTCGAGGCGGAAAGGCTGAGGCAGCGCACGCTGTACGACATCGAAATGCTTCGTGAGCTTGGCTATTGCTCGGGCATTGAAAATTACTCGCGCTATTTTGACGGGCGCAAGCCCGGCGATCCGCCGTTCACGCTGCTCGATTTTTTTCCGGACGACTTTTTGATGTTTATCGACGAGTCCCACGTGATGCTGCCGCAGGTCCGCGCGATGTATAAGGGCGATTATTCGCGAAAGGATATGCTTGTGCAATACGGTTTCCGCCTGCCGTCCGCTTATGACAACAGGCCGTTGAAATTCGAAGAATTTGAGAAGCGACAGGGGCAGACGGTCTATGTCAGCGCCACGCCCGCCGAATACGAGCGCAGGCTTGCCGGAAGCGTGGTGGAGCAGATCGTCCGGCCCACGGGACTTGTCGATCCCGAAATCACGGTGATGCCCGCAAAGGGGCAGGTGGAACACCTGCTCGGCGAAATACGCGCGACGGTTAAAAAGGGTTTTCGCGTGCTTGTGACGACGCTGACAAAAAAGATGGCGGAGCGGCTCACCGACTATTATGGAGAGCTGGGACTCCGCGTGAAATATATGCACAGCGATGTGGACACGCTGGAACGCATGGAGATCATACGCGGGCTGCGCATGGGAGAATTCGATGTGCTCGTGGGAATTAACCTTCTGCGTGAGGGGCTGGATCTGCCCGAGGTAGCGCTTGTCGCCGTTCTGGATGCCGATAAGGAAGGCTTCCTCCGAAACGAAACGTCTCTGATACAGACGATCGGACGCGCAGCCCGGAACGCGGAGGGGCGGGTGCTGATGTACGCGGATACGGTGACAGGTTCAATGCGCCGCGCAATCGACGAGACGGAACGCCGCCGCGCGATGCAGATGGCCTATAACAAGGAACATGGCATCGTTCCGCAGACGATCGTTAAGGAGACATACGGCGTCATCGAAATAACAAAGCCCGTTAAGGATGCCGAAAAGCTCACGCATGCCGAAGCGGTCAAGAAAGCGGCGATCATCGAGAAACAAATGCGTCAGGCTGCAATAGAGCTTGAGTTTGAGGCGGCGGCGAAGCTGCGTGACGAATTGTTCAGGCTCAAGGAAATCATCAGAAAAGGATAAGCGGAAAGTGGATTATATTACGATAAAGGGCGCAAGGGAACATAATCTTAAAAACATCGATATCACAATACCCCGGAATAAGCTTGTGGTTATCACGGGGCTGTCGGGAAGCGGCAAATCGTCTCTCGCCTTTGATACGATATACGCGGAAGGACAGCGGCGTTATGTGGAATCGCTGTCGGCTTATGCGCGCCAGTTTTTGGGGCAGATGGACAAGCCGGATGTGGACGCGATCGAGGGGCTGTCTCCCGCTATTTCCATCGACCAGAAAACGACAAGCCGAAATCCGCGTTCCACGGTGGGCACGGTGACGGAGATACACGATTATCTGCGATTGCTTTTCGCCCGGGCCGGGGAGGTCCACTGCACGAAGTGCGGTAAAAAAATCGAACGGCAGACGGCGGATCAGATTGTGGACGACATCATGAGCCGTCCGGAGGGCACAAAGCTCATGATACTCGCGCCGGTTGTCAGCGGACGAAAGGGGCAGCATGTCAAGCTGCTTGAGGAATTGAGCAGGAGCGGCTATACACGGGTGGTGGTGGACGGCGCGGTATACACGCTTGACGAGGAGATCGTTCTCGATAAAAACGTTAAGCACACGATCGACGTGGTGATCGACCGGATCGTGCTCGGCCCGGATATGCAGATGCGTCTGCATGATTCGGTGGAAACGGGGCTCGCGCGCGGCGAGGGCGTTGTGAAGGTAGTGGATATGAGCGACAACAGCGAGCGGCGATATTCGCAGAATTATGCCTGCATCGACTGCGGCATCAGTATCGAGGAAATATCGCCGCGATTGTTTTCGTTTAACGCGCCCTACGGCGCATGCCCGCACTGCCATGGCCTCGGCACGATCATGAAGGTGGACGAGGATCTTGTGGTGCCGGACAAAACAAAGTCGCTCGCGGAAGGTGCGATCCGCGTTTCCGGATGGAACT
>JAJUJH010000098.1 GCA_029265435.1 Clostridiales bacterium | reverse complement strand
CGGAGAGGAAATTTCAATTAAAATCGACTATACGCTGACGCAGGATTCCACCGGCACGATGGCGTACCTTCAGTTTGAGGCGATGGGCGTACCGCGTGTAAAAACCAAAAAGTCGGTGGCTTATATCGACCATAACACGCTTCAGTCCGGCTTCGAGAACGCGGACGACCATAAATTTATCGAAACCGTCGCCAAAAAACACGGCATATATTTCAGCAGACCGGGAAACGGCATCTGCCATCAGGTGACTCTGGAGCGTTTCGGCGTACCCGGCGCCACGCTGCTCGGTTCCGACAGCCATACGCCCACCGGCGGCGGCATCGGCATGCTCGCAATCGGCGCGGGCGGGCTTGACGTGGCGGTGGCGATGGGCGGCGGCGCATACTATATCCCGATGCCCCGGATACTGGGCGTTGAGCTAACAGGCCGGCTTTCATTCGGCGTATCCGCAAAGGATGTGATTCTTGAAGTGCTGCGCCGGCTCGGCGTCAAGGGCGGCGTCGGAAAAATCGTGGAATACTATGGCGAGGGCGTGATGACTCTCTCTGTTCCTGAACGCGCCACCATCACCAACATGGGCGCGGAGCTTGGCGCCACCACCTCCATATTCCCAAGCGACGACGTGACGCGCGCGTTTCTTGCGGCACAGGGGCGCGAGGCGGATTTCACGCCGCTCAGCGCGGACGAAGGCGCGCAATACGCCGAAACCATCACGATCAATCTTTCGGAGCTGGAGCCGATGGCGGCGATGCCGCACAGCCCTGACAACGTAAAAACCGTCAGGGAAATCGGCCCCATCCATGTGGACCAGGTGTGCATCGGAAGCTGCACAAACGCATCGTATCTCGACCTGATGCGCGTTGCCGCCATACTCAGGGGCAAAAGCATCGCGCCGGAAATCAGTCTCGTTATTTCGCCCGGTTCAAAACAGGTGATGACGATGCTTGCGCAAAACGGCGCGCTTGCCGATATGATTGCCGCCGGGGCGCGAATACTCGAATGCGCCTGCGGGCCGTGCATCGGCATGGGGCAGGCGCCGCGCACCAACGCGGTATCCGTTCGCACGTTCAACCGCAATTTCTACAACCGTTCGGGCACTGCGAGCGCGGGCGTGTATCTCGTAAGCCCCGAAACAGCCGCGGCCACCGCACTGAAGGGCGTTTTGACCGACCCGCGCGACCTGGGCCTTGCTTCAGACGCGCTGACCGTCGAAATGCCGAAGGCGTTTTTAATCAACGACAATCTCATCGCCCCGCCCGATGAAAACGGCGAGACTGAGGTGGTTCGCGGCCCCAACATCAAGCCGTTCCCGCTCGGAAAGGCGCTTGAAGACAGCGTTCTCGGAGAAGTGCTTTTGAAGATGGAAGACAACATCACGACCGACCATATCATGCCGTCGGGTGCGAAGCTGCTGCCATACCGCTCCAACATTCCGTACCTCAGCGATTTCTGCCTCACGCCTGTGGACGAAACGTTCCCCGCAAGAGCCAAGCAAAAGGGCGGCGGATTTCTCGTCGCGGGGCACAACTACGGGCAGGGCTCCTCGCGCGAGCACGCGGCGCTCGTACCGCTTTATCTCGGCATACGCGGCGTCATCGCGAAATCTTTCGCGCGCATCCATATGGCCAACCTGGTCAACTCGGGCATACTGCCTCTCGTGTTCGCGGACGAACGCGATTACGATCGCATCGATTCGGGCGATATGCTCGTGATTGCCGGCGCGCCTGCCAAGGTTTATGGCGAGACAGCGTTTACAGTGGAAAACAAGACAAAGGGATTCGAATTTGCCGTGCGGCTCGACGTATCGGAAAGGCTCAGGGCTGTGCTCGCGGACGGCGGTCTTTTGAACCATACCAAAAAAAGAGGCTCCAATGGCTGAACGCAGAAGCCTTCTTCGCATCTTTCTGACGATGCTGAAGATCGGCGCATTGACTTTTGGCGGCGGATACGCGATGGTACCGCTGTTCCGCGAAGAATTCGTCAGTAAAAACGGCTGGATCAGCGATGAGGACATGCTCAATATGATCGCGCTCTCGCAATCCGTACCCGGCGCGATTGCCGTCAATTGCAGCATACTGATCGGCTACAGGCTTAAAAAACTGAGAGGAGCGCTCGTCGCGCTTTCCGGCGTCGTTCTCCCTTCGCTGATTGTGCTGACCGCAGTCACCTACCTCTACACCGCCGTTCGCGACAACCCGTATGTGGCGGGAGCGCTGCGCGGCATACGCGCCGCCGTGGTGGCGCTTCTCGTCTCCGCGTTTCTCTCTTTCATGAAGCCGTTTTATAAGGACGCCGTCTCGATGACGGCGTTTTTCGCGGCCTTCATACTTTCCGTTGTGTTCGGCATAAACAGCATTTACATCATTCTTGGCGCGATGGCGTTCGGCGTGACGGCCGGAATATGGCGCGTCAGAACAGCGCCTCCGGTCAAGGGGGGCAAACCATGACACAGCTGTTGCTTATGGCATGGATTTTCTTCAAGATCGGCCTTTTTTCGATCGGCGGCGGCTACGCGATGCTGCCGCTCATCAACAGCGAGCTTGTGGGCTATGGCCTGATGACGGCGGTGGAGGTCACGGACATCGTCGCGGTATCGCAGATTACGCCGGGTCCGTTTGCTATCAACGCCGCCACATTCGCGGGCGTCAAAACGGCCGGTCTGCCAGGCGGCGTAGTGGCCACTGCGGCGGTTGTGCTCCCGTCGCTGATTATTACGACGCTGCTTGCGCGGTACTTCTTTAAATTTGAAGATAACATCATTGTCAGGCGCGTCATGTGGGGGCTTCGGCCTGTGGTCACCGGGCTTATCGCTTCCGCCGCAGTGCTTGCGGCGCTCCCCGCGCTGTATGGCATCGAGAGCTTTTCCGACTTCCGCTGGGATACGGCGCTTTCCGGCCTTGATATCCCATCGGCCGTATTCGCGCTGCTGTCCGGCATCGCGATTATCAAATTCAAACGGTCGCCCGTTCTCATCATACTCGCCGCAGGCATCGCGGGGCTGTTGCTTTTCGGCGTTTTCGGCGTATAATAAGCGTGACGGAACGGGCAGCAAATTGATGGAATGAAGAATCATTTCTCATGATTTGGTTTATATATAGTATATATAATCACAACTTATATACAGCATATATGAAAGGTCGATACCATGGCTCTTCCGGAATTCAAAGATTACTATATGATCCTGCAAGTGCATCAGGACGCTGAACCCGAAATCATCAAAAGTGCATACAAGAGGCTCGCGCAGATGAATCATCCCGACGTTAACCCGGATAGAAACGCGACCGAGCGCATGCAGCTCATCAATCAGGCGTACGCGGTGATTTCCGATCCGGCGCAGCGCAAAGCCTATCACCGCCAGTGGCTGGCCCACCACAGCCGCCCTATTCAGCAAATGCCTCCAAGGCCCGCCGCCCCGCCTGCCGAACCGCACGCCGAAGCGCAGAAAGCGCTGGACGCCTATTTTCGCAATCTGCTGCATGAAAATTGGGCGGGTGCATTTGAGCGGCTCTCCTCAAAAGACAAAGCCACGTTTACGCTTGACGAGTTCAGCGAATGGAAAAACGCCGTCAATGCGCTGTATCAAATGGGCTCTTATGTATTAAAGCCGTTCCGCTCATATGATAAGTGCGTCGTCAACGATGTGGAATATGAGCGCGTATATGTGTTTTCTGTGTTTCTGACGGACCGCGATAACCGCACCGGCAAGGTCAGCGAAGAGACGTATACCAAATACGTGGTCAAGGAAAACGGGCGGTGGTCCGTATGCCTCGGCTACGCGCAATTGAAGCCGATTATCTATAAGCTCAAATACCTCGCGACGCAGGCGCCCACGATGGATCCCGAACGCGTTTACATCGAAACCATGCTTAAATACGACAAGCTCACAGGCTTTTTAAGCCGCAAGGGGCTGCTTGACGTGATGGAGAAGGAGATTGCGCGCGCAAGGCGCTTTAAAAGGACATTCAGCCTTCTGCTGTTCAGCGTCGAACCAAAAGGCGCGGTTTCCGGCATCAGCCCGAAGGATTATCAGCAAATGTGCGTGGCCGACGCGGCCTCACAGCTTGGCGAAACGCTGCGCGACATTGACTTTGCGGCGCGCGTAGCGGACAGCCAGATTGCTTTGATGCTGATCGAGACGGACATGTTTTCGGCGCAAAAGGCGCTCAAACGGCTTTCGGCCGCCGTCAGATGCCGCGACGGGCTCAGCTACGAGCTGAGCGGCCACATTTACGCTTACCGCGGCGAAACTGCGGAGGATACCTTGCTTCAAGCCGAGCACGAAACGCGGATGCGTGTCGTGACGGACAAAAACAACGTCAGGCGGTATTACATCAGCCTTGACGATCAGCAGGTATAAGAGGAAAAGGCGATGAACCACACGAAAGCCCGAAGGCTTAGCAATATTATCAGCATAATCGGCGTCGTTCTGTTATTGTTCACACCGCTGTTTGAAAAAGTGCCTGCGCTTTTGGTGATTTTTTGTGCCGCCGGGTTTATCGCCATCGGCGTCAGCTTCATTCTTATTTATCAGTATTACCGATGCCCTCACTGCCAAGGTGTGCTGCCGGTCAGAACATTGCTTATCCCGTCGTTTTGTCCGCACTGCGGTAAAAAGCTTGACGAGCCTGAGCGCTAGCCGGCCTTTTTCGGCGCTTGCGGAAATTTGTCGAACCGCCACAATATTTTGTATTTTTTTGTTGACAAGCACTCAACATATTTTTATACTGGTGATGAAATCAATACTTGAGCGTGGAGCAAATTCCCGCCGATAATGGCAAAACAGCCGAAAGGCTGCGACGCAAAGCTAAAGGGCCTACAGACATAATGTCTATGGCAGCCAGCCGCCGAAGCAGGGTTTTTTTATGCCCTCGGCTGTCACAAGCGACTGAACAAACAGCCTTTCGACTGCGGCGAAACGGTTATCGGGGCGCGCGTGCCCGAGTTTCCTTCCAAGCACGTGCGGCAGGTCTGTTTATCTTATCTTACATCTGGGGGTTATCGAATAGAAAGCAAGCAAAAGACCGCGCCGAGGCGGTTTTTTGCTTGCTTTTCAAATGAGTGCTTGTCTGTCGAAAAGCGCGTTTTACTTTATATCAAATAGTGGTACAATCAGGGCAGAAAAGAACGAAGGAGAACCGTTATGTCTAAAATCGATGTGGTCAGAAAAGAAATGATGGAAGCGCTTAAGGCAAAGGACATGCCGCGCAAGGACGCGCTTTCTTTGCTTCTCTCCGCGCTCAAATCCAAGCAGATCGACAAGCGCGGCGAGCTGACGGAGGATGAGGAAAACGCCGTCGTCATGAAGGAGATCAAAACCGCACAGGAGGCGATAGATACCGCGCCCGCAAACCGTACGGACATCATCGAGGAGAACAAGCTGAAAATTGCCGTCTATTCGGAGTTTGCGCCAAAGCTGATGAGCGAGGAAGAAATCAAGGCGGTCATTCAGGATGTGATCAATCAGCTCGGCATCGGCAAGCCGTCTCCAAAGGACAAGGGGAGCATCATGAAGACGCTGATGCCTCTCGTCAAAGGCAAGGCGGACGGAAAGCTCATCAACGCGCTGCTTGATGAGGCCATGAAGTAAATCAAAAAGACGTTCGTTTCAGTCTATAAAAAAAGTCCGAAGAATCGTCTCCGGACTTTGTATTTTCTGCCGCTTAATTGCCCACATACATGTTGCCGTACGGGCGTTTGCTTTTCGGCGCGTACTTTGTGAACTGAGAAAGCTTGATGCCCGAGACGTCCGTACCGAAATACGACGCGTAATCCTTGAGCACCTGCGTTAAAAACGCCTTATCGTCGTCGTCCAAAGGCTGGGCCGAAATCTCGCGCCCCATCAGCGCCTCGCGCACAGGCCCTCTAATATACATCCGCCCGCCGTGCATGCCCGTACCGAAAAACTTGCCCGCGGCATACTCGCCTTCACGAAGGCCGATGCCCAGCACCACAATGCGGCCGCCCGCCATATACTCGCCGAGAAAGTCCCCCGCCTTTTTGCCGATCACGATTTTAGGGATCTTGTCCATGTATTCCTTCATATGGATGCCGCTTCGGTACCCCGCGTACCCCTGTATGAACAGCTCCCCGCCGCGCATCGCATAGCCCATGATATCGCCGCAGTTTCCGTGAACGATCAGTTTGCCGTCGTTCATCGTATTCGCGATGCCGTCCTGCGCGTTGCCGAACACCTCCACGGTCGCGCCGTCCATATAGCACGCGCTGTCGTTGCCAAGCGTACCATATATGTTGAGCTTGGTATGGCTTTTCAAGCCGCAGCCGATATAACGCTGCCCGTAAACGTCGCGCACGGTGATTTCGCGCGGCTCCTCGGCAAGCGTCTTTATCTGCTTGTTGAGTATGCTGTAATAAGTGTTGCCAGCGATCAAATCCATTGTATCAAAACCTCTTTCTTACGAAGAAATTCGCTCTTTCATCTTATCGTATCCCAGCGCGTTCAGGCCGAAGCTGTCGTCGGTGAGCGGCTTTTCCAGTGAGGAAAGCGGTATCTTCTCGCTGATCAGATACGTATAAATGCCAGCGCGGTCCACATCGCCCACGAGTATCATGCCCACAAGCCTGTCGTCCTTCACAAAGAACCGCTTTGTCGCGCCCGTTTCAGGATTCGTTTTGGCCTGCACCTCAACGCCGTCGCCCCCCTGCACACCGGCCGTGATCATCGACAGGCCGAAAAATCCGACCGCGTTCATCGGGAACACGCCGTGAAATTCCTCCTTGGCGCCGCACATATCGTATGCCGCCGCACGCCCCTGCGCATAAGCGTTGGGCCACAACGCCATGATCTTGCGTTCCCCCGTAATCAGATCGACGCCTTCCGTCACGTCTCCCGCCGCGTAAATATCCGGCACGCTGGTGCGCATCGCGTCGTCCACAATAATGCCGCGGTTCACTTCCACACCCGCCGCTTTTGCTTCCGCCACATTTGGCCTCACGCCGACGCCCATCACGAGCACATCGCAGGAAAGCTCGGTGCCGTCTTTGAGTATGACCTTCTCGACCTTGTCCTCTCCGACCACGGTTTCCACCGTGACGCCGAGATGGAACGTGATGCCGTTTTCCTCAAGCCGTTTCTGCACGGGCGCGGCCGCCTGCTCGTCGAGTATCATCGGCAGTACGCGCGGCGCCAGCTCCACCACGTGCACGCTGCCCGTCACAGGCGCAAGCCCTTCGGCGGCCTTGAGGCCGATCAGCCCCGCGCCCACCACCACCACGCGGCTCTGCGGACCGATCAGCTTCTCGATGCCGAGCGCGTCGTCATATTTCAGGAAGGTAAACACGTTGCTCTGTTTGGCAAGCCCGTTTGTGGGCGGCACAAACGGCGACGACCCCGTTGCGATCAGCAGCTTGTCGTAAGCCACGCTTTCGCCGTTATCGAGCGCCACCTTTTTGGCCTTCGGATCGATCGAAACCGCCTTTGTGCCGAATTTGACCGTCACGTTGTTTTTCTCGTAAAAATCCTTTTTGCGATACACCATGTTTTCAGGCTTCACCTTGCCCGCAAGGTAATACGATATCAGCGGACGCGAATAGACATGATGCGTTTCGTCCGAAATCACGGTGATTGATCCGGCTCTGTCGTATTTTCTCAGCCCTTCTATGCACCCCACGGCAGCGGCGGAATTGCCGATAATCACATATTTCATGCTCATTCCCCCCTGTCTTCGTATTTGAGCGCGTTATTCGGGCAGTGCTTCACGCACTCGGGTTCTCCGAGCGCCGCGCACAGATCGCACTTTGCGGCAACCTTCTTTTTGCCCTCGTCGCGCACGATCGCGCCGAACGGACATGCGAGCACGCACGTCCAGCATCCCACGCAGCGCTCCGTCTCGTTGAGCACAAGGCCCGTTTCGGGGTCCTTTTGCATCGCGCCGGTGATACACGCCTGAACGCATTTCGGATCGTCACAGTGGCGGCACTGAAGCGCGAAATTGACCTTGTCCCCCGTCTCGATATGCAGGCGTTCCACAGGGCGCGGATTTTCAAGCTTGTGGGCCTTGATAATATCAAGCGTCTTCGAATGCGAAGTGCGGCAATACACCTTGCACAGCCCGCATCCGAGGCACCATTTTTCGTCAGCGTAAACCTTTTTCATTCTTTAACCCCCGTTTATTCGCCGGCATGCTTAATGCCGAGAATATCTAGCTCTTTCTGGTTAAGCCCCACGCCGCGCAGCATCAGCCGGTTGCCTTTGAGGCTTTCAATCGCGTTGATGCCCATGCCGCCCAGCATTTCTTCAATCTCATGCTTCCACGCACTGACGAGGTTCACAAGCCGCTGGGATGCAACATCGGGATTCAGGCGCTTCACAAGATCGTCACGCTGCGTCGCAATGCCCCAGTTGCAGCGGCCCGTATAGCAGTTCTGGCACATATGGCAGCCCATCGCGAGCAGTGCGGACGAACCGATATAGCAGGCGTCCGCGCCAAGCGCGATCGCTTTGATGATATCGGCGCTGTTGCGCACGCTGCCGGCCACCACAAGCGACACCTCGTTTCGGATACCCTCGTCACGCAGGCGCTGATCGACAGACGCCAAAGCCAGCTCGATCGGAATACCCACGTTGTCGCGCACACGCTGCGGCGCCGCGCCCGTGCCGCCGCGGAAACCGTCTATCGTGATGACGTCGGCGCCGGCCCTCGCAATGCCCGACGCAATGGCGGGCGCGTTGTGCACCGCCGCTATCTTGACGGATACCGGCTTTGTATAGTTGGTCGCTTCCTTAAGCGAATAAATCAGCTGCCTTAAGTCTTCGATGGAATAGATATCGTGATGCGGCGCGGGAGAAATCGCGTCGCTGCCCTCCGGAATCATGCGCGCCATCGAGACCTGCTCGCCCACCTTTTCACCGGGCAGATGCCCGCCGATGCCGGGCTTTGCGCCTTGGCCGATCTTGATTTCAAGCATCGCGCCCGCGTTTAAATAATCGGCATGCACGCCGAACCGTCCAGACGCCACCTGTACGATGGTGTTTGGCCCATATTTATAAAATTCCCGTGCAAGACCGCCCTCGCCCGTGTTATAGAGTATGCCGAGCTCTGTCGCCGCGCGCGCGAGCGCCTCGTGCGCGTTGCGCGAAATGGAGCCGAACGACATGGCTGAAAACATGACGGGCACCAGCAGCTTGACCTGCGGCGGCATCTTCGTCAAAAGCCTTCCGCGCTTGTCAAATTCAAGCTTCTCCGGCTTGCGCCCGAGTATCACGCCCGTTTCCATAGGCTCGCGCAGCGGGTCGATAGACGGGTTTGTGACCTGAGACGCGTTGATCAGCATCTTATCCCAATAAATCGGATAAGGCTTTGGATTGCCCATACCCGTCAGCAGTACGGAACCTGTGGCCGCCTGCTTATATATTTCCTTGATCGCGTCGCTCGTCCAGTTCGCGTTGGGCTTAAACTCAAGATCGTTGACACGGATTTTGAGCGCCCTCGTGGGACACAGCGCCACACAGCGGTGGCAGTCCACACACTTTGAATCGTCCGAAACCATCTTTCCCGTATCGGGATCGAGCCTGTGCACTTCGTTGGCGCACTGCTTCGCGCACACTTCGCATTGTATGCATTTATTTTCATCTCTTTCGACCAGATAATCCGGCCATCCAAGCTGCAAACTCATCGGTTATCCTCCACCAGTCCTAAAATCGGCTCTCCGCCCGACGGAGACCATACGCGGTCGGGCGAATCGCAAACAATGCGTATCGCCGCCTCCTCACTGGCCACATAGAGCATATCGCCCTTTTCAGCG
>JAJUJH010000195.1 GCA_029265435.1 Clostridiales bacterium | reverse complement strand
GTCTTGACAGCCGCATTGTTAACCGCGGAAGCGGAACAGGCAAATTCGACAAGCACGCCGATCTTGCCGCCCATATGGATATAGCTCTCTTCCATACCCTGGGCCGCTTCAAAACGCGCAAACCGCCTGATGGATATTTTCTCGCCGATCTCGGCGATTTTCTCGTTGAGCATGTCGCTCACCGTTTTGCCGCCGGCTGCGGTCTGCGCCAGCAGTTCCTCAACGGAGGCGGGTTTCCCCGCAAATATCTGCCTCGCTACATCCTGTACGAATGTTTTGAAAGCGGGGGTCTTGGCCACAAAGTCCGTCTCGCAGTTCACCTCGACGAGCACGCCTGCATTCCCTTCGATCAGGCTGTCCACAATACCCTCGGCCGCAATACGCCCTGCCTTTTTCGCGGCGGACGCAAGGCCTTTTTCGCGCAGGATTTTGATCGCTTCATCCATGTCGCCGTTCGCCTGAACAAGCGCGTTTTTGCAGTCCATCATGCCCGCGCCCGTTTTTTCTCTTAAATCCTTCACATCGCTTGCTTGAATCATATCTTGAACTCTCCTCGTTTACTCGCTTTATTGCTCCTGCTCCTCAACGTCGTCAAAATCCATCTCTTCGTCGATGTCTTCAAAAGCTTCCTCTTCGTCGGATGCCGTTTCCATCGTCGGATCGGCAAGCTGTTCGCCCTGCTTCGCCTCGATGCACGCGTCCGCGATCTTTGAGGCCAGCAGTTTGACGGCGCGGATGGCATCGTCGTTGCCGGGTATCACATAATCAATCTCGTCCGGGTCGCAGTTGGTGTCCACAATGCCCACAAGCGGAATGCCGAGCGTCTTTGCCTCCGCTATCGCGATGCGCTCTTTGCGCGGATCAACGATAAAAATGACGCCGGGAAGCTCCTTCATATCACGAATGCCGCCGAGGTTCTTCACAAGCTTTTCATGCTCGTGACGAAGCTTGATGACTTCTTTCTTTGGAAGCAGCGCAAACTCGCCGTTCGCTTCCATCTGTTCAATTCTCTCCAGCCTCTTGACACGGCTGCGGATTGTCTTGAAGTTGGTGAGCATGCCGCCAAGCCATCTCTGGCTCACATAATACATGCCGCAGCGCTTCGCTTCCTGCTCGATAGACTCCTGCGCCTGCTTCTTTGTGCCCACAAAAAGCACCGTTTTCCCTTCCATCACGGCGTCGCGCACAAAGAAATACGCCTGTTCCACCATTTTTACTGTTTTCTGCAGGTCGATAATGTAAATGCCGTTGCGCTCCGTGAAGATATACTTCTTCATCTTGGGGTTCCAGCGTCTTGTTTGGTGCCCGAAATGAACACCCGCCTCTAAAAGCTGCTTCATTGAAATGACTGACATATTTTCCTCCTCGTTTTTATCCTCCCATCGCGTCATATTTCTGCTTAACCCTTTTGGGCACGAAAACAAAAATCGGCGGTGGTGTGACATACATGTGAGATTATAGCATAGGGATTTTTTTTAATCAACAGATTTATTTGGCGGTTCTTCAAAGGCTCCGGCCTTCATTCCTTGCCATATTATTCCAATTCGTTGCGGCCGCTCGGTTTCATTCCTGTTCCTCGCCGTCCGCAAGCTTCGGCTTTTTTCTGCGCATTGAAGACACCTCGTCGAAAACCACCATCAGGCTGCCGGTAATCAGTATCATATAATAAGTCAGAAAGCGCCAGATCAGCATCGCCACCGCTGTGCCGGCGCCGAAGAAAGGACCGAAAAACAGCATAAAACCGCCCTCTGACGCGCCCGCCGCACCCGGAAGCGGAAAGAACGACACCGCAAGAAACAAAAACGCTTCCATAATAAACACGTCGAGAACATTATACTTGGTGAATCCGAACGACAGATAAATGAGGTATGGAATCAAAAACATGAAAGCAAGGTTGATGACGGAAATCAAATAAGACCCGAAAGCGCGCAGCTTGTACCGCGAAATATACGACGCGGCCGTATGGTACTCGTCTATCACCTCGGAAAAATGCGCAAGCGTCTTTTCTTTTTTCTTGATGATCCGGATTTTTGAAAGCATGCGGATTACCCAGTTGCCGATTCTCAGCACGAGCTTTTTGTTGACGATCGTCAGTATGATTACAAGCACGGCGGCCAAGTTGATGACAAAGCCCAGCATCGCAAACCAAAACGCCTCGCGGTTGTTCGCGTAATAGTCGGCGCCGCGCAAAAACATGCCGATCACATAAATGGTGCAAAGCGAAAGCTCAAACACGACAAATTTGATGCCCACGATGCATGTGGCCGTACCCACCGGAATATTATCGCGGCGCATATACATGACCTGCACAGGCTGCCCGCCCGTGGATGACGGCGTGAGCGCACAGTAATACAAACCGATCACGCCTATTTTCACGCAGCGGTTGAGCGGCGTCTTTTTATACATATACGCCGTAATGTCATACAGCAGCAATCCGTCCGTAAACCAGTAAAGAAACAATGCGGCAATACAGGCAAACAGCCACCAGATATTAAAATTCTTCAGAGCGTCGCCAATCTCGTCAAGGTCTGTCCCAAACAAAAGAATCAATATGATTGCAATGATTGTGAGCCCCATATATACGAAACTGAATATATGTGATTTCTTTTTATTCATTCGCCCTCCATGCCGAATCATAACAGAAACACAAACATAAAGCAAGGTAACATATTACAGCAAAACGATACGAGGATGCCTTGATTCTGCAAAATGTGCGTTCAGCCGCCAAACGACTCGGCTTTTTCCGCCGTCTGGCTTTTCTTCAATTCAATAAGATACAGATATCTCTCATACGCGGCGTTAACGGCGTCTTCCCATGACAGGTAGATCGTGTTTCTGGCGGCTTCTCCCACCGCTCGCGCCTCCGCCGGGTTCTGTATGATGCGTTCAACAACAGCCGCCAGCGCCTGAGCCGAATTCTCTGTCAGAAACCCGTTTTTCTCGGTAATGCCGGCCGCAATGCTCGCCCCTTTTGCGAATACGGTGGGGCATCCGCATGCCGCCGCCTCTTTGCTGACCAGTCCGGATGTATCGTAATAAGAAGGAAAAAGCAGCGCGCTGCTTCTCAAGTAGATTTTGGCAAGCATATCGCGCGACGCCACCTTGCCCGTAAACATCACGTCGTCCTTGAGCCCAAGATCTCTCGCCATTTTTTTCATCGCCGGCCG
>JAJUJH010000069.1 GCA_029265435.1 Clostridiales bacterium | reverse complement strand
ATGGCCATACGCACACTGATATTGGGAATATCCTGCGTGGATATCATTGAGGTCATATGGGACTGCAAAAAAGTCGCCTTGTTCATCACGTCGTTGAGGTAATTCTGAATGCCGTACAGGTCCGTTCTCGTGGTCAGGAAGTACACTCCGTTCGTCCAGTTGTTCCAGTACGCGATGAGCGACATGAGACCGATCGTGGCAATAATCGGCTTGCTCATGGGGATTACGATCTTTGTGAGGCATTGCACCTCGGTTGCGCCGTCGATTTTTGCGGCCTCAATCACTTCGCCGGGAATATTCGTGGAAAAATACGTCCGCACGATAATCACAAAGAAAGCGTTCATCAGAAGATACGGCACAATCATGCCAGCCAGCGAATCCTTCACATTGATGATATTTGTATATACCAAATAGGTCGGCACCAAGCCGCCGTTAAAAAGCATGGTGAAAAACAGGAAGAACGATATCGCGCCGCGGCCGGGAAGATCCTTGCGTGAAAGCGGATAGGCAAACAGTATCGTCAGCACCAGGTTTGTCGAAACGCCAATGGCCGCAATAATTACGCTCATCAGATAGGCTCTGCCGATGGAGCCCATTGCCTCCCACAGATACTCATATGCCGACAGGCTGAAAGCCTTCGGCAAAAGAGAATACCCGTTCTTAATCAAAAACGCTTCGGATGCAAAGGAGTTGATGAACAGAATCCAGAACGGGATAATGCAAGCTGCGACAAGCAGCACCAGAAACACAGTGACAATAAACCTAAATACCCTGCTTGTATTGATCATGATGTGATCCCTCCATTATAACAAAGCGCTTTCTTTATCCAGCTTCCGAACCAGCCAGTTTGCGCCGAGGACAAGAACGAAACCAACAAAAGACTGGAGAAAACCGGCGGCGGATGAGCGCCCGACGTCATTGAGTTCAAGAAGTGCCCTGTATACAAATGTATCGATCGTCTGCGTGGTCGAGTATAGCAGTCCGCTGTGCTGCGGGATCTGGTAGAACAATCCGAAATCCGAATAGCAGACGCGCCCCACTGCCAAAAGCACCATGATAATGATGGTGGGTTTCAGGCTCGGCAGGGTGATATGCCGGATCTGCTGCCATGTGCTCGCGCCGTCCACCACAGCCGCCTCATAATAAGATTTGTCTATGCTGATCACTGTCGAGTAATAGATGATCGAGTTGTATCCGAACGACATCCAAAGATACACCAGCATCAATATTCCCGGCCAGTACTGGGGTTCGTTGTACCACTTTATACCGTTTTGTATTCCGAACATCGGCAGTATCGAATTGTTCATAAAACCGTTCGTCGGGCTGAGAAAAGCGTATACAATATAACTGACGATGACGGTGGAAAGCAAAAACGGAAACAAGAAAACGACCTGACTGACGTTCTTGAAGAATTTGCTGCGCACGCAGTCAAGCGCGATCGCCACAATGATGGCAAGCATGTTTCCGACAACAATGAACGCGAGATTATATAATATCGTGTTGCGTATGGCTATCAATGCGTCATTGTTTTTGAAAAGATATGTGAAATTGCTCAGGCCCACCCATGGAGATTGAAAAATCCCCAGCGAGAAATTGACCTTCTTGAACGCAATCACCAAACCGGCCATCGGCAGATAATTGTTGATAATGAGATATATGGCTCCCGGCACAAGCATCAGATACAGCGGCAGATAACGCAAAAACTTTTTTCTTCGATACTGTCTGAGATATGCTTTTTCGTAAAGTGGCAATTCACGGCTTTTTGTTGTCTTCGACTGCTTCCCCATATTTAACTCCAATCCACCGCTTTTCCGACGGCACAAATAGTGATGCGCACAGGGCTGAATTCCCCGTGTTTTATGAAACCGGGTTGTCTTTGAGCACAATTTGTGTACTTTTGACATTATGGTATCAAAAGCACAATCTGAAAGCTATCAAAATTCTGCTTAGATTTAATACATTTCTGAAATCAATAAATGGTAAAAAAGAAAGTCGTTTTTGCGAAAGTGCAACGGCCGCATACCCAGCATCGGCGTGATAATGAAAACGGCCCGGGAATTGTGCTTGAAATCCAAAAAACGAAAACCCCGTCATTTTTCGGCTCTGTCGGTATTCATGACCGCCTTCAAATGACGGGGCTGACGCTTTACAGTTCGATTTTTCGCATCCGCTCGTTTACGGCTGTAAGCCGCACCCGCCGGCGCTCCGCCGGTCTATTGATGTCCGTCGGATCCGTCGAACCGGGCGCCGCGTCTGCATTAAGCGTTTTGCCGCGTCTTTTCCGCGCTTATTGCGGCGATTTTATCTTCCCAGAATCCGCTTCAATTCCTCGTCCTCAAAATTGGCCGGATCGATCGGACGCTTCTTTGCCTCAATTTCTTTGATCATTTCCACAATGCGCGTATTCACGGGCGTTTTCACACCCAGCTCCGCACCCTTCTTGGCGATATACCCGTTATAATAATCCACCTCAGTCGGCTTGCCGCGCTGCAGAGACTGCAGGCTCGACGACTTGAGCCTCCGGTATTTGTAACCGATGATGCGTATCATCAGATGCCGCCTAAAGTCCGCCGCCGCGCCTTCTCCCTTGATGAGCCTGTAATAGTCCAGCTTTCCGCCATACGGCTCGATCCTCAGCTTCATCGCATCCGCCACGGCCACCGCTTCGGCAATGATGCCGATAAATATCTCACGCGCACGCCGATACCTCATGATCTGTCCAAGGTAAAGCCCGCTCAGCACCCCCAGTGACGTGATGCACGAATTGACGATCATCTTTGAATACAGATCGGCGATAATGTTGGCCGATATGCGCGTCGTCATCATGTGATCCATCACCTCTTTGAGACCCGATACGTCCTTATCGGGCAAAAGCCCGCCGATTACGAAATCACCTTCGGAGGTCATGTGGAGCGTTCCGTCGGGCATCATCGTGGAGCCCCAGCCGATCACGCACCCCACGCTGCGCTGTGCTCCCACGATATCGCCGAGCGCTTCTATGCAAATGCCGTTCTGCATCGAAACCACCACCGAATCGTCTTTCAGAAACGGCAGCGCGCGTCTCGCGGCATCCGGCATGTCATACGCCTTTGTGACGATCAACACGATATCCTTTTTGCCGGAAAGCTGTTCCACATCGGCCACAGCCTTGACTTTCATATAATGATCGCCGCGCACGCCCGTGATATGCAGCCCTTCCTTCTGCGCCCGTTCGGCCTTTTCCTTGTGCTTCACCACCAGTTCGACATCGTAGCCCGCCTTGCTCAAATAAGCCGCGGTAATGCCGCCTATCGCGCCGCCTCCGATTACCGCGATCGTTTTATCCGTCATTTGCCGGCCTCCTTATCCCATACAATATCCCGAAATTACCTGATCCTGTCCATTATAGCATGTCCGTATGCGGTATCCATATCTTTTTTCAGTATTTGCCTGCCGCCTTCGTTCGCTTCACCGGCCCGTCACAATCTTCACACCCGAGCTTGTACCCAGCCTCGTCGCGCCCGCCTCAAGCATCGCGACGGCGTCCTCAAAGCTCCGTATGCCGCCCGACGCCTTCACGCCCATATCAGGGCCCACGGCCTGCCGCATCAGCCGCACGTCCGCCGCTGTCGCCCCGCCTTTCGAGAAGCCCGTCGATGTCTTCACAAAATCCGCTCCCGCATCCCTGGCGATGGCGCAGGCTTTCACCTTTTCCGCGTCCGTCAGCAGACATGTCTCGATAATCACCTTCACGCAGGCGCGGCCCGCCGCCGCGTTTACCACCGCTTCAATGTCGTCCTTCACCAGCGCCCAATCGCCGGATTTCAGCGCGCCGATATTGACAACCATATCCGTTTCTTCAGCGCCGAGCGCAATCACGGCCCGCGTTTCCGCCGCCTTCATCTCCGGCGTCAGCGCCCCCAGCGGAAACCCGACAACGGTACACGTCTTCACACCGCTGCCAAAAAGCGCGTCAGCCGCCGTTTTAATGTGGCAAGGGTTCACACAGACGCTTGCAAACCGGTACGTTCTGGCCTCCTCACACAGCTTGAGCACTTCGTTTATTGAGGCGTCCGGCTTTAACAGCGTATGGTCGATATACTTTGCAATGCCGTCGGGTAAATATCCATGATTATTGTTGTTCAATGACGCTTCTCCTTCAAAATCACTGCCACAGACTTTGTTATTCGCCGTTCGGCTGCGCGATTCCTGCGGCCCATTATGAAAAACGCCCTCGTGACGGACGCCGGGCGTCATTTTCTTCTGCTTGTCGTCATGATGTTTTTATGCCCAAGTCAACGTAAGCCCAGTTAATATCGGCATCAGCCTCGCCGCCGATACGGCTTCCTCACAAATCCGGCTCAATATGGCTTCGGCATTTCCACGACGCTTTCGTTTCAGACGCGCTTAATAACGCTGTTTCCGGCTGACCTTTTTTTCCGCATAGGCCACCCCCATATACATAAGCGCCGCCACCGCGGCGAGTATCAGTATGCTGGCCATCACGAGGTCCAGCTTGAATACCTGTCCGCCGTATACGATCAGATATCCGAGGCCCGCTTTTGACACAAGATATTCCCCAACGATCACGCCCACCCACGTCATGCCGACGTTGATTTTGAGCGTGGATATCATTGTCGGCACGCTTGCGGGCAGCACCACCATCGTCAGCATCTGGGCCTTTGAGGCGCCGAACGTGCGCATCAAAAGCAGCTTTTCTTCGCTGACCTCCAAAAAACCGTTCAGCATGCTGATCACCGTCACAATCACGGATATCAAAAGCGCCATCGTGATGATTGCGCCTTCCCCCGCGCCCACCCAGATAATGATAACGGGGCCAAGCGCAATTTTCGGCAGGCTGTTGAGCACCACAAGGTATGGATCCAGCGTTTTCGCCGTCAGCGGAGACCACCACAGCCCGATCGCTATCAAAATGCCGAGCACCGTGCCGAGCATAAAGCCCGCCACCGTTTCCCAGAGCGTCACGCCGATATGCATCAGCAATACGCCCGATCGATACAGCGACACAATGGTATTCACAATGCGCGACGGCGAGCTCATGATAAACGGATCCACCCATCTCATCTGCGCCGCCAGCTCCCAAAGGCCGATGAGAACAATCAGCAGCCCCACCCGCACGACGACCACTTTTGCTTTATCGCGGCCCATTTTCTTCAAATACGCTTGATGTTCGGCGGAGCAAACCGTTATCCTATTCGACATGCACAGCCAGCTCCTTCCAAAGAAAATCGAAATAGCTTCTGAATTTTTCATCCTGACGTTTTTGTATCGGTGAAGCGCTCATATCGGCAAACTCGATTTTGAGCTGCGATTTGACGCTGGTCGGCCTTTGCGAAAGCACGATCACCCTGTCCGACATGGATATCGCTTCCGAGATGTCGTGTGTGACGAGCACCGCCGTCTTTTTTTCCCTTCGGATGATCTCCGATATCTCTTCGGAAAGCGCCAGCCGCGTCTGGTAATCCAGCGACGAAAACGGCTCGTCGAGCAGCAAAAGCTCCGGCTGCACCGCAAGCGTACGGATCAGCGCCGCCTTCTGGCGCATTCCGCCCGAAAGCTGCTGCGGATAATACGAGGCAAAATCCCCAAGACCGTATTGGCGCAGCAGCGCGCAGGCTTTTTTCCTTGCTTCGGGCGTGCATTTTTTGCGTACCTGAAGCCCGAGCAATATGTTTTCTTCGATGGTGCGCCATTCAAACAAATGGTCCCGCTGAAGCATGTACGCAACAAGCTCGCTGTACCCCTTCACCTCCGTGCCTTTAAGCAGCACCCTTCCGCCCGACGGTTCAATCAGCCCCGCTATCAGCGAGAGCACCGTCGTCTTGCCGCAGCCGCTCGGCCCGATGATGCTCAAAAATTCGCCCTCATACACCGAAAGCGAAAGATCGCTCACCACATGCGTTTCCCCCGCTGCCGTATGGTAGCTTTTATCGATATGCTCAACCCTGACGAGTTCCTTCAATGCCATCTCCCCTTTTCAGACGGCCGGCTGACCCAAAGGCGTTCGATCGGCCGGTATAATATCAGTATATTGGGATAGCGCATCATAACGTTCATAAAAAGCCATTTCGGAACAGACCGCGTTTTCGTATTTTTGCCGAACTCCGGATTTTGGGCAGCCATGCGGATCGCTGCCGCATGTGATATAATGGAGCGAAATGATAACGAGAGGTATGGGTATGCGTGAAAAGCAAGTCGTTTACTATATGAAAAACGCAGTGTTTGCCGCGGCGGATGCGCTGAAAGACGGGAACGGCTGCTCCGCGGCAATCGACGCGCTGTTGGAAGGATGGTTTTCCGAGCAGAACGAACCGGCGGCGCTTTTTGCCGACGGCCTGGCCGTTCCGGTGCTTGCGGCAAGCCGCACGCGGCTCAATGATTATCCTGCGGACGCCGCCGTTCAAAACGGGCCCTGCTTTACCGTGTGTTCGGCAAGCGGCCGGCACGCATACGAACGCGGCCTGCGCGATTATGCCGTCACCGTGGCATATGCGGAGCAAGCGGAAATCAAAGCGGCAATGGTCTACGACCCGGCTCATGCGGAGCTGTACCACGCCGTCAAATCGCTCGGCGCTTACATGAACGGAATCAGCCTGTCCGCATCGCGCTGCAAAAGCTTGACGGAAGCGTATCTGTCGATCGATCACGGCACGCTGCGCACCGCGCGCGGGGAAGGGCTGCATCGCCTTTTGGCGCAGGCGCAGAATGTGCGAAGCGGCGCGTCATTTGCGCTGGAGCTGTGTCATCTGGCGGGCGGACGCATCGACGCCGCCGTCGGGCGCAGCCAGTCCTTCATTGAATATGCCCCCGGGCTGCTGATCGCTCGGGAAGCGGGAGCGGTCATGCTCGGCGCCGACGGCAAAACGATGCCGCCTTTAAGCGGGCTTGGCGAACGGAAAACCCTTGCCGCCGCCGCCCCGGGCATCGCGCGGGAAATGGGCGCGCTTCTCGCCGCGCTGTCGTTGCAGCCTGTCATGTAAAATGGGCAGACGCCGTTCATGTCCGTGCCAATATGTTATGTTAAACAAAAAGAGCCGATGTCCAATGCGTTTCAAATGCTTCTGGTTGTGGTGTTCCCGGAAGCCATGGACGAATAACGGCACGCTCATATGCGCTTGCCGCCGTTTTTCTTTGATGATAGTATAGGATTATCCCATTCAGGCGGTGGAAAATGACGGTTCGTATCGACGCGATATCCCCTTTGCGCGGTTTGCCCCGCCGCATCGCTTGCCGTTCGCACACGCCGATCGGCGTGCTGACGGCGCTCTATGAAGGCGGCTTTATTCACCGCGTTCTGTTTCCGGACGAAGCCTGCCCCAATGACGTGCTTTTCGACGATTCCCTGCCGTTCGCCTCACAGGTTGCGGAATACTTTGAAGGGAAGCGGCGCTGTTTCTCTCTGCCGCTGCGGATACCGGGAACGCCTTTCCGCCGCGACGTCTACCAAACGGCGGCCCGCATTCCTTACGGCGCCACCGCCTCATATTCGGCGGTCGCTCTCGCCGCCGGATACCCGCTTGCCATGCGGGCGGTCGGCACAGCGATGAAGGCAAATCCCCTGCCGCTCCTGATCCCTTGCCACCGCGTCGTCCACAAGGAAGCCGGAAAAGAAGCATATCGCGGCGGCCTCGAAATCAAGCACTTCCTGCTCGATCTCGAAGCGCGAAATTCTGATTGACAGGCATCGTGCGGCGCCAAACAGCCCGCAAAATCGCACCGGTGTTTACGCCTCTATGGAATCGCCGCAGGACAGATAACGAACGTTTTCGTTTCTCTCGCTCAGGTAAGCGAACGCCTCCATGCCTGTGCAGTGGCATGTGTAAAAGCACGTGGCGTAAGTCCCAAGCTTTTCGGAAATCCGGTCGAGCAGCTCATAAGGAACCGTCTTTTTGGCGGACGGGTTGAAAAGATGGAACCCGCCGACACACAGCGCGGGGCGGTAGCCCGCCGCCTTTTCCATGATGTTGACGATGCCCGTATGCCCGCAGCCGATGATCATCACGCTGCGCTCGCCGCTTATCAGCAGGTTCTGCTCATGAGAGAAATCGTCCTTCCCGTTTTCCTGAAAAAGCGTGTCGTTGGCGGTGGAATAGCACTTCGACGTATCGCTCACCGTAAACAGCCTCAGCTCATCGTCGATCGAATGGTCTCCGTCCAGCAATACGACCTGCGGATGGTCCGCCAGCCTTGCGTCAAGGCCGATGCTCTCCTTTTCCGGCCCATGCATGCTGTAGTGCTTCTCAAACGCCTTCCGCTGTACATAAACGCGCGCAGTGTTGTTGATATCAAGAAACGCCGCCAGCGCACCGCCGTGATCGTTGTGCCCGTGCGACACGATCACGGTGTCCACCTTCGTCAAATCAATGCCGAGCGCCCGGCTGTTTTCAAACAGCGTCTCGTCCGGCCCCAAATCGAAAAGCAGCCGGCGCCCTCCTGTTTCGATATACAAGGACAGCCCGTGCACCGTCTTAAGACCGCGTTTCGTGGTGTTTTCCGCCAGCGCTGTGATCCTCATTTCAGCCTTCCTCCGTTTTTTCCGCTTTCAAATCAATATACCACTTTTGGGTGTGTCAAGCCATCGCTACCGCGTTCCCACGATGCTCTCGTAGTCAAACAGCTCATCCATTTCGGTCAGCTCGTTGACCATAAATGCGCGGATATACGCTTTGTCGCGCGTAATCGAATGAATATAGTAACCGTTTTTGAGGTAAAACGCCACCGATGAGCGCATGCGGCTCGCGGTATGCAGCGTGATCGCGCGTACACCCAGAGAGATGCATTCGCGCCGCACCTTTTCAAGCAGCAGCCCCCCGATGCCGAGCGACTGATATTCCGGGTCTATCCCGAGCCGCGACAGGTACGCGATGCCCTTGTCAAGCACCTCAAAACGCACGCTTCCCGCCACCTCGCCGTCCACCTCGCAGATATACACATGCTTTTCGCGGATATCGCGCCGTATTTCGTCGTCCGTTTCGTGAAGCGCCGCCACGCTTTCCTCGCGGCGGATTTCGCGCGCGTAATCCGCGAACGCCTTGCGCGTCACACGCTTGATATCGGCCAAATCGGCTTCCGAGGCCCTTTTGAAAACGATGCTCTCCATCATTTCATCAGCAGCGCCATGACGGCTTTCTGCGCGTGCAGCCGGTTTTCGGCCTCGTCAAAAACCACGCTGTTCGGTCCGTCTATCACCGATGCGGATACTTCCTCGCCTCTGTGTGCAGGCAGGCAATGCATGAAGATATAATCCTTCTTGCAGAGCGACGTCAGCTTTTCGTTGACCTGAAAACCCGTAAAATGCTTGTATTTGTCCTGCGCGCCGCTTTCCTGTCCCATGCTCGCCCATACGTCGGTATATACCGCGTCCGCGCCTTCCGCCGCTTCCCTCGCATCGTGTGTGATAACAAGCTTCGCGCCGCTTTGCGCAGCGGCCTGGCGTGCGGCGGCAAGCACCTCCGCGTCCGGCTCAAACCCTTTGGGACACGCGAGCGTCATATCAAGCCCGAGCTTGCCGCATCCCACAAGCAGCGAATTCGCCACGTTGTTGCCGTCTCCTATGAAAGCGAGCTTGCCGGAAAAGCTTCCCTTGTACTCGTAATACGTCATGAGATCGGCAAGTATCTGGCACGGATGAAGCAGATCCGTCAGTCCGTTGATGACGGGGATCGTGCCGTACTTGGCAAGATCCTCCACATCGCTTTGCTTAAACGTCCGTATCATGATGCCGTCCACCATGCGCGAGAGCACCTTTGCGGTATCGCTGATCGGTTCTCCGCGTCCAAGCTGGATGTCGCTGCCGCTCAGAAACTGCGCGGTGCCGCCCAGCTGATAAATGCCCGCCTCAAACGAAACGCGCGTCCGCGTCGAGCTTTTGGTAAATATCATCGCAAGTATCTTTCCCGAAAGAAGCGGCGGCCTAAGCCCCTCCTGCAGCTGCTTCTTAAGCTTGAGCGCGAGGCTCAGCACCTGCAATATCTCGTCCGGCGTATAGTCGGACAGCCGAAGCAGATGCTTCTGCGAGAATTCCTTTTGCGGCTTATAGCTTAACAGATCGATCATAATAACACTCCTTCAATATTTCAAATAGTCGCCCAGCGGAATATGATGCTCCTCGATGCTTTGCGCGGTCATAACGGACAGCATCGCCCCAAGCGTATCCATCGACGTGATGCACGGCACGTTAAACTCCATTGCCGTGCGGCGCAGCATAAACCCGAGCCTGTCGGACAGCTTGCCGCGCGTGGGCGTGTTGATGACCATGGAAATTCTTTTGTCCTTTAAGGCCGTCACCACCTCGTCCTTGCCGACCAGCCCGCACTCAAGCCCCTCGCCGCTGAACGCCCGATACGTTTTATCGGTACAGACGATGGAAAAGCCCATTCGCTTCATCTGCCTCGCAAAATGCAGCGCTTCCTCCTTGTCGCGGTCGGTCACGGAAAACAGCACCGGCAAGTCGGCGCGCGGCGGCTTCATGCCGGAAGCCACAAACGCTTTTTTGAGCGCCGCGAGATACGTCATGTCCGTGCCCATCACCTCTCCCGTCGATTTCATTTCGGGTCCTAAGAAGATGTCCACCGTGGTCAGCTTTGAAAACGAGAACACGGGCGCTTTCACCGTCACGAGCCTGCTCTCCTGATGCAGCCCCGTCTGATACCCCATGGACGCGAGCGTCTCGCCCATCATCACGCGCGTCGCGAGCGCGACCATCGGCACGCCCGTCACCTTCGAGAGTATCGGCACCGTGCGGCTGGCGCGCGGGTTTACCTCTATCACATGCACCTTGCCGGCCGCGTCGATCACAAACTGGATATTGAAAAGCCCCTTTATCCCAAGCTCCAGCCCGAGGCGCACCGCATAATCCGTAACCGTCCTTTTTGTTTCGGCGGAAAGCGTTTGAGCCGGATATACCGCAAAGCTGTCTCCCGAATGCACGCCCGCCCGTTCAATATGCTCCATCACGCCCACGATCAGTGCGTCCGTTCCGTCGCATATGCCGTCTATCTCAACCTCTTTGCCGAGCACATATTTATCGATAAGCACCGGATGCTCCGGCGATATCTTCGCCGCCGCAAGCATATATGCCTCAAGCTCCTTCGTGTCGTAAACGATCTCCATCGCGCGCCCGCCAAGCACATAAGACGGCCGCACAAGCACCGGAAAGCCGATGCGCTCCGCAATCGCGATCGCACTGCCGATGGAAAACGCCGTCGCGCCGTCGGGCACCGGTATATCCAGCTTTTCAAGCGCCTTCAGAAAGCGGTCCCGGTCCTCCGCACGGTCGATACCGTCCACAGACGTACCGAGTATCGGCACGCCCACCCTGGCCAGAGGCGCCGCCAAATTGATGGCCGTCTGCCCGCCGAACTGGACGACGACGCCCACAGGTTTCTCCCTCTCGATCACGTCGAGCACGCATTCGCGCGTGAGCGGTTCAAAATAGAGCTTGTCGGAGGTGTCGAAGTCCGTCGATACCGTTTCGGGATTGGAATTGATGATGATGGACTCATACCCCAAGCTCTTGAGCGCAAGCACCGAATGCACAGAGCAGTAGTCGAACTCGATGCCCTGCCCGATCCGAATCGGGCCGCTGCCCAAAACGACCACCTTTTTGCGCCCGCTGTCGCGCGATTCGTCCTCTCCGTCGTAGCAGGAATAATAATACGGCGTTTTCGCTTCAAATTCCCCCGCGCAGGTATCCACCATCTTATACGCGGGCCTGATGCCGAGCGCCTTGCGAAGCGCCTTCACCGCAGCCTCCTGCGTGCCCAGAAGATTCGCGATATAACTGTCGCCAAAGCCGAAACGCTTGCACTTCCTGAGCAGCTCCGGGCTCATCGTGTCGATCGTGCAGCCTTTCAGCTCCTTCGCGATCGTGACGATGTTTTTGAGCTTGCTGATGAAGAACTTGTCGATCTTTGTGATGTCGAATATCTGGTCCACGGAATACCCGCGTTCCAGCGCCTCGGATATCACGAATATGCGCTCATCATCGGGATTCTTCAGCGAATTTTCGATTTCCTGATCGCTCCATTTCGATATGCTCTTCATGCCGAGCTGGTAATCAAGCTTCACGTCGAGGCTGTCGATGGCCTTCAGCAGAGATTCCTCGAAGTTGCGGCCGATGGCCATCACCTCGCCCGTCGCCTTCATCTGCGTGCCGAGCGTGCGCGTCGCGGTCACAAACTTGTCGAAAGGCCAGCGCGGCACCTTCGTCACCACGTAGTCGAGCGCCGGCTCAAAGCAGGCGCATGTTTCTCCCGTGATCGGATTCGTGATCTCGTCGAGGCCGTAGCCGACCGCGATTTTGGCGGCCGCCCGCGCAATCGGATACCCTGTCGCCTTTGACGCCAGCGCCGAAGACCGGCTCACGCGCGGATTCACCTCGATCACCACATAATCGAACGTATCGGTGTTCAGCGCGTACTGCACATTGCAGCCCCCTTTGATTTTGAGCGCTCGGATGATCTTGATGGACGCGCTCCTCAGCATCTGATATTCCTTGTCCGAAAGCGTCTGCGACGGCGCAACCACGATGCTGTCGCCCGTGTGGATGCCCACCGGGTCGATATTTTCCATGTTGCAGACCACGATGCAGTTGTCCTTTGCGTCGCGCATCACCTCATACTCAATCTCTTTATATCCGGCGACGCTCTGCTCAAGCAGCACCTGATTGATCATCGAAAAATTAAGGCCTGTCGCCGCAATGTTTTTGAGCTCGTCGATGTTGTGCGCTATGCCGCCGCCCGTACCGCCCAGCGTATACGCGGGCCGGACGATGACGGGATAACCGTTGTCCTCCGCAAACGCCACAGCCTCGTCGATCGAGGATGCAATCGCGCTCCTCGCCACCTTCTCACCGATGCGTTCCATCGTTTCCTTGAAAAGCTCGCGGTCTTCCGCGAGTTTGATAGACTCAAGAGACGTTCCGAGCAGCTCGATGCCCAGCTCGTCAAGTATGCCGCTTTCGGCAAGCTCCACCGCCATGTTGAGCCCCGTCTGCCCTCCCAATGTGGCAATGATGCCCTGCGGCCTTTCCCGCCTCAGTATCTCGCTTACCGTTTCCAGTGTGATCGGCTCGATATATACGCGGTCGGCCATCTCCTCGTCCGTCATGATCGTGGCTGGGTTCGAGTTGATGAGCACCACCTCGTAGTTCTCCTCGCGCAGCGCCTTGCATGCCTGTGTGCCGGAATAGTCAAATTCCGCCGCCTGGCCGATCACAATGGGGCCGGAGCCTATGACGAGTATTTTTTTAAGATCATTCCTTTTCGGCATAAAATCCTCCGGAAATTAAGAGAGCAGTTTGGCAAGCGCCTCCATAAGGCTGTCGATATGCGTATCCCGT
>JAJUJH010000015.1 GCA_029265435.1 Clostridiales bacterium | reverse complement strand
TGATCAAACGGTACAGCCCGTATTACAACATCATGCTGCGCGACGACAAGCATTATCCGTATATCCGCATCGACTTCAATGAGAAATATCCGCGCGTCAGCGTGACACGGCGCGTGAAGAACGACGGCGCGAAGTATTTCGGACCGTATATCGCGGCGCATTTGCTGCACGACGCGCTGGATACCGTGGCGCGCGCGTTTCCGGTGCGGACATGCAAAAAGGAGCTGACGGGAGCCGAGAAGAGCCGCCCGTGCCTGAACTACGAGATGAACCGCTGTCTTGCGCCGTGCGCGGGCAAGGTCAGCGAATATGAGTATAAGCGCATGGTGGACGAGGTGGCGCAGTTTTTGCAGGGCCGGTATAAGGGACTGCAAAAGCAGCTTCAGGACGATATGAAAGCCGCGTCCGACAAAATGGAATACGAAAAGGCCGCCGTGCTCCGGGACCGCATCAACGCGCTCAACAGGCTGTTTGAAAAGCAGAAGGCGGGTTTTCCCGATCTCAACGATAAAGACGTGTTTGCCGTATTCCAGAAGGGCGACGAAGCGGTGGTGCAGGGCCTGTTTGTGCGCCGCGGAGAGCTCAACCATACCGAGCGGTATTTCATGACGTGCGCGGGAGAACGTGAGCCGCAGGTGCTCTCGCATCTCATCAAGCAGTATTATTCGGGCGTGGACGGCATCGCCAAGCAGATATATGTGAACGTGATCCCGGAGGAACGCGAGCTGATAGAGCGCTGGCTCACGGAGAAGCGCGGCTCGCGCGTTGCGCTTCATGTGCCCGAGAAGGGCGATAACCGAAACCTTGTGGACATGGCGCTGAACAACGCGAGGGAAGCGCTGGAACGGCGTCTGGCGCGCATCGAGCGCGATTACGGCATGACGCTGGGCGCGCTGGCGGAATTGCAGGCGGCGCTGGGGCTGTCAAAGCCGGTTGACCGCATGGAATGCTACGACATCAGCAATATCCAAGGCACGGATTCGGTCGCGTCGATGGTGGTGTTCCGCGGCGGAAAGCCGGAGAAGAAATCGTACAGGCGTTTCCGCATTAAAACGGTGGAGGGCGCCAACGATTTTGCTTCGATGAACGAGGTGCTTACACGGCGCTTAAAGGACGCGCTGCAGGGCAGGGATGGGTTTAACGAGCTGCCTTCCCTGATCGTTGTGGACGGCGGAAAGGGCCAGCTTTCGTTTGCGTACGATGCGCTGTGTTCGCTGGGGCTTGAGGATATTCCGCTTATCAGCCTTGCCAAGCGCGAGGAAGAGGTGTATCTTGTGGGCAGAAGCGAGCCTGTTGTTCTCGACAAAAAGAGCCATGCTTTGGGGCTACTTACGCGTATCCGTGACGAGGCGCACCGGTTTGCGATCACATATCATCGCAGCCTTCGCCTTAGGAAGGTGGAAGACAGCGTTCTTCTCAAGATTCCGCATGTAGGGCCTGCACGCGCGCGCGCGCTTCTCAAAGCGTTTGAAACGGTGGGAGACATCAAAACGGCAAGCTTGGAGGACATCGCGGCGGTGCCGGGTATGGATATGCGGTCGGCGCAGGCCGTCGTGGAATATTTTGAAGCGGAGCGGCCGTGAACATATTTCATGGCGTTTTCGTATAACGTATAATATCGAATGTCGGAAAGAGGATAGGTGGATGGGTCTTGACGGCGTCATAAAAGTGTTATCGGAGAAAATAAAGGACGTTCGCCGCGATGAGCCGATGGCGGCGCATACGTCGTTTAAGGTGGGGGGCGGCGCGGATATCATGGTTCTTCCCCGCAGTGAGGATGAGATCGTGCATGTGCTGAAAACCGCGAGGCAGACGCAGACGCCTCTGTTTGTGATGGGACGCGGCACAAACCTGCTGGTCACAAGCAAAGGGATCCGCGGCATCGTGATGAAGCTGGGCGACAATTTTTCGGGCGTGGAATTTCACGGCCTTTATGCGTCCGCCAAAAGCGGCACGCCGCTGGCCGTGCTTGTGCGCGAGGCGGCGGCGCGCTGCCTTGGCGGCGCGGAATTTCTGGGCGGCATTCCCGGAACCGTCGGCGGCGCGGTCTGCATGAACGCGGGCGCTTACGGCGCGGAGATCAGCGATTTTGTGGAAGAGGTGCAGATTGCGACGCTGTCGGGGGCGCTTACCCTTAACAATGTGGAGATGAATTTCGGATACCGGCGCAGCATCATATCGAGCCTGCCGCTTGTTGTGACGGGAGCGACGCTCAAGCTGACGCCGTGCGGAAGCGAAGAAAGCAAAAAAAAGCTCTCTGAGCTTAACGAGAAGCGCCGCGCCAAACAGCCGCTGGAGTATCCGAGCGCGGGCAGTACGTTTAAGCGCCCCGAAGGCGGCTTTGCGGGTGCAATGATTGAACAGGCCGGCCTCAAGGGGCTGCGGATCGGCGGCGCGCAGGTGTCGGAAAAGCATGCGGGATTTATCATCAACGCGGGCGGCGCGACGCCGGAGGATATCATCGCGCTGATCGAGGAGGTGCGCAATCGGGTGCATGCGCACTGCGGCGTGATGCTGGAGCCTGAAGTCAAGATCGTGGGAGAAAGATGAAGCTGACAGCGGATTACCATACACATACCATATTCAGCCATGGGACAGGCTCGGTAGACGACAACGTGCGGGCGGCGCTGGATGCGGGCCTTTTTGCGGTGGGCATTGCGGACCATAGCATCGCCCATATGGCTTACGGCGTCAAAAAAAGAAAAGTCGGCTCGTATTTGACAAGCATTGAGGAAGCCAAACGCCGGTACGACGGACGCATCGAGGTGAAGGCAGGCATCGAGCTGAACCTCATCGGGCTTGACGGCAGCGTGGATATTCCGGACGGGCGTTTTGACACTCTGATACTCGGTTATCATAAAACGGCAATGTGCCGTGATTTGAAAACGCTGTATGCGTTTGTGAGGGGCAGCCGCCATGTTGACGCCGTGACACAGGCGTATATGCGTGCCATACAGCGGTATCGCATCGCCATTGTGGCGCACCCGGGCTACGGCGTGCCTGTGGATTTTAGACGGCTTGCGCAGGCGTGCGCGGATTACGGCACGCTGTTTGAAATCAACAACAAGCACGAAGAGCTGAAGATAGAAGATTTGCGTCTTGCTGCGCAGACGGATGTGCGTTTTGTGCTGTCGAGCGACGCGCACTCGCCAAAGGCGGTGGGGCGCGTGCCAAACGCTGTAAAAATCGCGGAGAAGGCGGGCATTGCCTTGAGCCGCATTGTAAATGTTTCGGAGGAATGAGATGAAGTTTGTAATCATCACAGGGCTGTCCGGTGCGGGACGCTCTCAGGCGCTCAAACGCTTTGAGGATACCGGATACTTTTGTGTGGACAACATGCCGCCAAAGCTGATACCCGAATTTGCACGGATCTGCATGAGCAACCAATCGATCGACAAAGCGGCCGAGGTGGTGGACATGCGCATGGGTCAAATGTTTGAGGATATTTTTCCTGCGATCCAGTGCCTGAAGGAGATGGACGTCGAGCTTGATATTCTGTATCTTGACGCGAGCGACGAGGTGCTTGTGAGGCGCTTTAAAGAAACGCGCCGGCGCCATCCGCTTTCGCCCGACGGCACGATCATGTCGGGAATTTACAAAGAGCGCGAGAAGCTCAAAAACATCAAGGACATCGCAAGCAATATCGTGGATACGTCCACGTATACGATCAAAAAGCTCGGCGAGACGATAGACAGGATGTACAGCGATTCCGGCGATAACGGCATCAAGATCACCGTGACAACATTCGGATACAAGCGCGGCATACCGATCGACGCGGACATGGTGTTTGACATGCGTTTTTTGCCGAACCCGTTCTATGAGAAAAGCCTGCGCGATCATACGGGCCGCGAAAAAGAGGTGAAAGACTATGTGCTCTCGTTTCCGCGCGCGCGCGTGTTCCTTGATAAAATCAACGAACTCGTCAATTATGTGGCGCCGTATTACGTGGAACAGGACAAAAAGCAGCTTGTGATCGCCATCGGCTGTACGGGCGGCGTTCACCGCAGCGTGGTGATTGCGGAAGAGATGTACCGCGAACTCAAAGAGCAGGGACATAACGTGACGCTGGAGCATCGCGATATCGGCTACGGGTATTGAGACATGTCGTTTTCCTCTGTGACAAAGGCCGAAATATGCCGGACAGGCTCCGGGAAAGAGTGCTGCGAGCTTGCGGAGCTCAGCGCCGTCATTCATACGGCGGGCTCTATCAGCATATCGGGCGGCGCTTTTTCGCTGCGCGTCGATACGGAAAACGCCGCTGTGGCGCGGCGGGTTTTTGCGCTTATCAAGAATCTGTATGGCATTCAGGCCAAGACGCAAATGCAGACTAACCATTTGAAGCATAACCATATATACTCGCTGTCGGTTGAGAGGGAGACGGCGCGGATGGTGGCGATGGATACGCATATACTGGGCGATGAAGGGCTGGAATTTGGTACGGACGCCGATTTTCTGTCGTCAAAATGCTGCCAGATCGCGTTTGTTCGCGGCGCTTTTTTGGGAGGAGGCTCTATTACCAACCCTGAAAAACGTTACCATATGGAATTTGTATGCGGACAAAAGGAATTTGCGACGGGGTTGTTGAATATAATAGTAAAACTAGGAGTACCGGCAAAAATCATATCGCGTGGAAAGAGCCATGTGGTCTATCTGAAGGAAGGGGACGCGATTGTGACGCTGCTGACCATGATGGGCGCGCATTCGTCGATACTCAGCATCGAGAATATCCGCGTGCTCAAAAGCGTCAGGAACAATGTCAACCGCAAAGTGAATTGCGAGACGGGCAATCTTTCTAAAACCGTCAACGCGTCTGTGAGGCAGCAGGAAAGCATAGAATATATCCGAACCCACATGGGGCTTGAAAAGCTCAGCCCGGCGCTCAGAGAGGTGGCCGAAGCGCGGATGAGCTATCCGGAAGCCACTCTCGACGAATTGGCCGATGTGCTGGGTGCGGAATCGAAATCGGGCGTCAATCATAAGCTGCGCAAGCTCAACAGCATTGCGGAACACCTGAAAACGACAAGGGGGGAGTAGCATGCAGGCAAAAGAACTCACAATTACAAGTGCGGACGGGTTAAGGGCTTCCAAAGCGGCCATGTTTGTTCAAGTGGCGAGCGGATTCGCCTCGCAGATTTTTATGGAAAAGGGCAATAAGAAGATCAATGCCAAAAGCATTATGGGCGTGTTGTCTCTGGGCGTCAAGCAGGGAGAGAAGATTTACATTTTCGCAAACGGCAAAGATGAAAAGGAAGCCATTGATGCGATCGAAAACCTTGTGAAATCCATGTAGCCGGTTTCGGCTGCCGGTATGACAAAGGGTAAGCCGCGGAAACCGCGCGGTTTTTTTGTCTGTGTCAGGGATTTTTACGCGTGTTTTCGGGTTTTCGATTTGGGTGAGACGCCTATCGGTTGAAACGTCAATATATGGAATACTCGCTATGTTGACAGATGGTTCAGAGTGCGTTATGATAATGGTATAATATAATGAGTGGTGGAGACATTCCGTGCAGCGGGATGTCTTTTCCTATGATGAGCGGTCATGCGGCGTTTCTCAAACCGCGGGACTGAAAATGACGTTTTTTTGGGGGTAAATAATGGGGTTATTTGACAACGACAGCATCGGAATTGACCTTGGCACGTCAAATGTCCGTATTTATGTGAAGGGGAAAGGCATCGTTCTGAACGAACCGTCGGTTGTGGCGGTCAACAGAAACACAGGAGAGGTGATTGCGATTGGCGATGAGGCGAACGCCATGCTGGGCAGGGCGCCGGCCAACATCGCGGTGGTTCGTCCGCTTGAGGGCGGAGTGATTTCGAGTTATCACGATACGGAAAGAATGCTGAAAATATACCTTCGCAAGGTGATCGGGCGGACGCTGTTTGCAAAGCCGTCCGTGATGGTCTGCGTGCCGTCGGGCGTTACCGATGTGGAGAAGCGGGCGCTTATCGAAGTGACGGAAGAAGCGGGCGCGAAGAGAGCGAGCCTCATCGAAGAGCCGGTCGCAGCCGCAATCGGAGCGGGGCTGGATATTGGCGCCGCATACGGCAACATGGTGGTGGATATCGGCGGCGGCACAACGGATGTGGCGCTGATATCGCTTGGCGGCCTTGTGGTGCACAATTCGATCAAGGTGGCCGGAAACAGTCTCGACGAAGCGATATTAAAATACATCAAGAAAAAATACGGCATATTGATAGGCGACAGGACGGCGATCGAAATCAAGGAGAGCGTCGGCTCCGCTTATCCCAGAGAAGAAGAAGCGGTTATCGAGGTTGCCGGAAGAAGCATGACGTCCGGTCTGCCCAAAAGGATAACCATCCGATCGAACGAGACCATAGAAGCGCTTTCGGAACCGCTGCTCACGATGCTTGAGGCGATCCATACCGTGCTCGAAAAGACGCCGCCCGAGCTGGCTTCGGATGTGGCGCAAAGCGGCATATGCCTGACGGGCGGCGGCGCGCTGCTGTACGGTATCGACAAGCTGGTCAGCATTAAGACGGGTCTGCCTTGTTATGTGGCAGAAGACGCGATGTCGTGCGTGGCGATCGGCACGGGCAAAGCGGCGGATAATATGGCGCCGCTGCCCGAAGAAGCAGTATACGAATAAAAATTTCATGATTTTTGCGTAGCACTTTTGCGTTTTTCCAACGTCTTATATGCAAACCATATTTTCGGACGGAGGAAAAAAGCAATGGTGCTTCTTTATTTTAAGCGGAACTGTATGACTGGCGCGGCGGATCGATGGCAAAAGGCCGTTTGAGGAAACTCCAATGCGGTATACCAAACTCAAAAGCCGTTATTCCTGGAAACCGGTTGCCGTGAGCGCGGGAGACATTCTGCGTCTGCTTGAAAGAACCGTGATGGCGGAGGTTGTTGTGCGCCGCAACGGGAAACATCATTGGATCGGCGTATTCTGCGGCTACGATCGTTTAAGGCGCTTGTTCGGCGGGCAGGTCTTTTATATCGACGACCAGGAATTTGCGACGCTGGAGGAATTCAAAGCGCACGCAAAGCTGGACGGACGGCTTTTCGCGTCGTTTTCCGAGCCGCTGGAGGTCATCGATACGCAGGAGGGCAACCCAGCCCGTTATTTCGCTTCAACCTTAAACTGACGCAAAGCCTGTTTTCAGTTTGTATTGACAGACAGTGTGATCGCCGAATAATATGATACCAGCTTGTCGAAAAACCTTCGGTTTTCCGACAGTTTTCCGGTTTTGCTTGTTCCTCGCAAGCTCGAAACGGCGCAAAACCGCAAGGTGCGGGCTGCGCGGGCAAAGCCCGTCTTGCCCACAAATTTTATTTTTTGCTTTATTGACAGTCTGATACAAACTATTTTGCGGAAGTCATACCGAATATATTAAATAAGATTGTGCGAGGGCTATGCTCATGAATGACCGTGCAGGCGATGCGGTAAAGGCGTTTGAAGAAGGATTTGTGTGCTCGCAGGCTGTTTTGTCCGCATACTGTGATGCGCTGGGGCTTGAGAAAGATGCCGCAATGAAAATCGCAAACGGGTTTGGCGGCGGGATCGCAAGAAAACAGGAAATCTGCGGCGCTGTGGCCGGGGCGGTCATGGCGATCGGGCTGAAGTTCGGAAGGACACGTGCCGACGACACTGCCGCTCATGAAAACACCTATAAAGCGGTTCACGCGTTCTGCGACGCGTTTGAGAAAAAGAACGGTTCATTGATTTGCCGCGAGCTGCTTGGATGCGGTATGAAGGAAGCGCGGGAAAACGGGCTTTTCGATACGAATTGCAAGCGTTATGTACGGGATGCTGCGCAAATATTGGACGGCATATTGGCGCAAGGAGACGGGCCTTTTGATAAATAAGCCGCTTTTATGTGTTGAAAAAAGCCCTCGGCAGAGCTTGGCTGCGCGAGGGCTTTGCGATTTCGCCGGAGATTACTTAGACAGCGCCTGTTCGACCGCCACCGCGACCGCCACGGACGCGCCGACCATCGGGTTGTTGCCCATGCCGATGAGACCCATCATTTCCACGTGAGCCGGAACGGACGAAGAGCCCGCAAACTGCGCGTCGCTGTGCATACGGCCCATCGTATCCGTCATGCCGTAAGAAGCGGGGCCTGCCGCCATGTTGTCCGGATGAAGCGTACGGCCTGTACCGCCGCCGGACGCGACAGAGAAGTACTTCTTGCCGTTCTCAACGGCCCATTTTTTGTATGTGCCCGCCACGGGATGCTGGAAGCGTGTCGGGTTTGTGGAGTTGCCTGTGATGGATACGTCCACGTCTTCATAGCGCATGATCGCGACGCCTTCGTTCACGTCGTCCGCACCGTAGCATTTCACAGCCGCGCGCTCGCCTTCGGAGAACGCCTTCTCCCAGACGATTTTGAGCTCACCCGTCGCATAGTCGTACTCGGTTTCCACGTTTGTAAAGCCGTTGATGCGTGAAATGATGTATGCCGCGTCTTTGCCAAGACCGTTCAGTATCACGCGAAGCGGCGTTTTTCTGACCTTGTTGGCCGTTCTCGCGATGCCGATCGCACCCTCCGCCGCCGCGAACGATTCGTGACCGGCGAGGAAACAGAAGCACTTTGTTTCTTCACGGAGCAGCATGGCCGCAAGATTGCCGTGGCCGAGGCCCACCTGACGCTGCTCCGCCACGCTGCCGGGGATGCAGAACGCCTGAAGGCCGATGCCGATCGCTTCCGCCGCATCCGCTGCCACTTTGCAGCCCTTTTTGAGCGCGATTGCCGCGCCCAGCGTATATGCCCAGACGGCGTTTTCAAACGCGATGGGCTGAACGCTTTTCACGATGCCGCCCACGTCTATGCCGAAGTGATTGCAGTATGCCTGCACCGCTTCCAAGTTTTCGAAACCGTATTCCTTCATGCATTTTTCAATGCCCGCAATACGCCTGTTGTAACCTTCAAAATTGACCATATCTCGCACCCTCCCTATTTGGCGCGCGGGTCGATGTATTTCGCCGCGCCGTTGAATTGTCCGTAGGTTCCCGTGTTTTTGGCAACCGCTTCCGCCGGGTCAACGCCCTTGCGGATGGCCTCCATCATTTTGCCGAGGTTGACAAACTGATAGCCGCAGACTTCGTCGTTTTTGTCGAGCGCAAGCTGTGTCACATACCCTTCGGCCATTTCAAGATAACGCACGCCCTTTTGCTTTGTGCCGTACATCGTGCCCACCTGTGAGCGTAGACCCTTGCCGAGGTCTTCAAGGCCCGCGCCGATCGGCAGCCCGTCTTCGGAAAAAGCCGTCTGCGTGCGGCCGTATGCGATCTGAAGGAACAGTTCGCGCATGGCGGTGTTGATCGCGTCGCAGACGAGGTCGGTATTGAGCGCTTCGAGTATCGTTTTGCCGGGAAGGATTTCGGCCGCCATCGCCGCGCTGTGCGTCATGCCGCTGCAGCCCAGCGTTTCAACCAAAGCTTCCTCAATGATGCCCGCCTTCACATTGAGCGTCAGTTTGCATGCGCCCTGCTGCGGCGCGCACCAGCCGACGCCGTGTGTCAAGCCCGAAATATCCGTGATTTGCTTGGCTTTTACCCAAAGGCCTTCTTCCGGGATAGGCGCGGGGCCGTGCTTTGGCCCTTTTGCGACGCATACCATTTCTTCCACTTCTCTGGAACACTGCATAAAAGTAACCTCCTGATAGAATTAGAAACTTTGCATATACCATTGATAATTATTTAACATTATATCAGCATTGACGCGCTTAGCCAATATTGAATCTTCATACAAAACGCATATAACAGCTTATACCTGATCAGCAGCGAAACGCAAACAACTAGTATACGCAAAAAGCCGCAAATTTATACGCGGCGCCGCCAATTTTTTTTCGGATAATCGCCAAATTATCCGAATGCGGCGCGCGCGGACCGACAATGTTTTAAAAACGGCCTTAATATAATGGATGTTACCAATGCAGCATATGCTTAAAAAGGAGTGATCAACTTGGCGACCGGCGCCTCCATATCCCAAACCTCCGGCTTTTTCAACCGCCATGAAGCGTTATTCAAAAGGGTCTTGATGGCCGCCGCCTTTTTGGTTTGCGGCTTTTTGATGGGGCGGATACAGCTGATCGGCAGCATTTCTCCGTTCGGGCCTGCGTTTGCGGCCGCGTGCTTTGTTTGCAGGCGAGAAGAAGCGCTGTTTGCCGCCGCAGGCGTGATTGTGGGTGCGCTGCTTGTGACGGACGGCACGGTTTTTATCGTGTCGGTGACGCTCGGCATATGCGGCGTGCTTTTGATCGTGGGACAAGCGCGCATGAGGCGATGGACCGCGATGCTGACCGCGGCCGGTTCGTACATGGTATGCGCGGCCGTTTTTAAATCGTCGGATATTGAAACGCTGATGAAGGCCGTGCTCGAGTGCATGGTGTCGCTTCTGATGATATACGTGTTCAGCACGCTGATCCATATGGGCAAAAGCCATACAAGGCGCACGCTTTTTACGGCGGAGGAGACGATATGCCTTGCGCTGGGCGCATTGGTGTTTGTGTGCATGTTCGGCCCGCTTGCCGTCAAAGGCGTTTATATCGCCAGCATCATCGCTCAGTTTTTGGTGCTTGTGATGGCATATACGGGCGGCGCAGCGCTTGGAGCGGGCGTCGGGCTGGCGCTCGGAATGGCGCTGAGCTTCGGAATAGCGGCCGATGCCGCAACGATCGGTATGATGGGTATATCCGGGCTGCTGGGCGGAACACTGCACAAGCTGAAAAAACCGGGCGTCGCGTTTTCATATATACTGTCGGTGCTGCTGTTTCTTATCGCGTTCTTCAATCGGGCCGTATGGCCGCTTGTGCTGATTGAAACGGGCTGTGCCGCATTGTTTTTCGCGTTGACGCCAAGCAGGCTGCTGTTGTATGCGGGACGGTATATCGATATGAAAACGCGGCGCGAGTTTGAATACCGCATGCATACGCGCCGATTCAAGGAACTGACGGTGGGCCGGCTGCAGGAGGTCTCCGAGGTGTTTTTGCAGACGGGCGAAATGTTCGCGAAGGAAGCCGAGGCGAGGATACACGGAAACGCGCAGATATCCGGCGTGCTCTCTATAGTGGCTGACAGCACATGCAAAGACTGTGTGTTTCGAAAAAGCTGCTGGGATAAGGAGTTTTTAAACACGTACGGCGTGTTCAACCGGCTTTTTGTCGCATTTGAAAAAAACGGATATCTGGACGAATCGCATATCGACCCAGCGTTTGCCAAAAAATGCTATAATGTCAAAGGCATACTGACAACCGCGGAGAGCATGTTCGCGTCTTACCTGTTAAGCCTGAAATGGCAGAAGAAGATCGATCAGTCGCGCTATATAACGGCGAAGCAGCTAAAGGGCGTCGCCAAGGTGGTGGCGGACCTGGGCCGCGAGGTGGAGACCGGTTTCCGCTTTTTGGAGCATATCGAGGAGAAGGTGGCGGCGGCGCTGGATGCGGCGGACGTGCGCGTGAAAGAGGTGTGTGCCGAAACGCTTGCGGGAAGCGTGGCGGTGGGGGTCAAGGTGAAGGGCGGAGGCGGCGCGGACATTGAGGGCGTAATAAGCCGGGTATGCGGCGTGCGCATGCGGAAGGCATCGGAAACCTCGTGCGGCGCAGGCGCTTACAGCCTGATACGGTTTGAACAGGCGCTCAAGTTTCAGACACAGACGGGCATCGCGAAATTGACGAAAAACGGCATATCGGGCGACAGCTATGTGGCCGTACCGCTCAAAGACGGACGGTATCTGCTGATGCTGTGCGACGGCATGGGCAGCGGCGAAACGGCGCACCGCGAAAGCGCGGCGGCGGTGGCGCTTGTGGAGAACTTCTACAAGGCCGGGTTCGACGACGCGGTGATATTCGATACCATCAACAGGCTGCTGCAGCTGAAGGGCGGCGACGAGGTGTTTACGACGGTGGATCTGTGCGTGCTTGATTTAAGGACGGGAACGGCGCGGTTTACCAAGATCGGTGCGGAAAGCTCGTATATACTGAGCGGCGACGGTGTGCTGACGGTTTCGTCCGGCGCGCTGCCGATGGGCATTATCGACGAGGTGAGGCCTGTCAGCGAAGCGCATAGGCTGGCGGCCGGAGACACGATCGTGATGATGAGCGACGGCGTGGCCGACGAGATCGACGGCGAAGGGTGGTTTGCGGATATCGAGTTTACCGACGTGCAAAGCGCCGCGGACGCGATCATCGACAAGGCTTTGGGCGGCAGACCGCCCCGCGACGACATGACTGTGATGGTCACGCGCGTAATCAAGGGATAGGTTATCTCATTCAAAGAGGCTGCCCGCGGGATAAACATTGCGGAAGGCCTTTTTTCCATATGACAATTCAGACGTTTTGAAAATAATATACGACGAGGATTTGCACGAAAATGTTGGCATGACAGGCATAATACAAGTATAAGACAAAAATTAAAATATGTTGACAAATAAATATAAAAAAATACAATAGAACAGAAAAGATATTTTTGAGGTATAGAAAGTACTTAAAAAACATGTGATGCCAGTCCTTATATCGTGGTGTGAAATAAGATCATAAGGCTTAAAGCTTGTGCAAAACGCGATGGTTATGGCACAGTTGCGCAGTCAGGACATTAATCATGACGCCTCAGGAGAATCGTATGAGAACGCTTTTTCCTATTATGCGTATATACATTCAGGCATTCACAAGAAGAACGCTATGGATGATTCTATTGGCATTCGGTTTCATTTTTACGCTTTTTTGTTATGTGTACGTTTACGGGAAAGAACCTTATCTCGCTTTGAACCAGACATCCTATGGGCAGGCCATGCTGACGCTGATATTTATGATGATGGGTTTAGAGCTAAAAAGGGAGCAGCAAAGAGAGCATTTGGACGAAATGCTTTCCGTTTACTCAAAAGCCGGTATGGTTCCATTGAGCCAAGTATTAAGCTTAGGCCTTTTGAGCCTGCTGGTGACGCTTTCCATAACGACAGGCTGTTATATCCGTATGGCAATGGATGGCGCCCCGGCTTTGTGGATAAAACAGTCGCTGGCATATGTCGTGCTGCTCTATTTTCTGCCTTGCTGGATTCTCGGCGTTTGGGGGCTTCTCATTGCGCAATGGAATAGAAGCAAGAGCGTTTATTTGCCGGCAATGCTTGTATGGCTTTTAACGTCGTCATTATGTACATATATTACTCATTATACTGTCACAATGGGCCTTGGTAACGGTGGCTTTTTATTTAACGCTTTCAATATGGGCATCAACAGCTTTCATATACCGGATAATTTATCGACGGGCGCTCCGATTGAGCTTCCTCGGTGGGTTGTCCGTATCGGGTTATTGGCTTTCGTAATCGCTCTTTTCCTTTGTGATAATGCCAGACGTTATGCTTCCACACGTCCGCGAAAGCGGAGAGCATGGACCGGGATGGTTTCCGTTATTGCGTGCGGTATCGCGATGATGGTCTTTTTTTATCAAAGTTTTTTCGTATTTTTTACGCGGTTTGCCGATCGTGAGGATGTGCGAGACTATGTATGGAGCAAGGACGAAGGCTATCTTCCGGGAGAACCGGTGAGTTTGGCCGATTATCCCACGGAGAAGAACATATCGCTCCAAAAGACGGATATCGTTCTGTCCTGTACGACCCAGGGAATTCGTGCTGAGGTTGCAATGGAGGCAGCGCTTAATACAGAGGCCAACGGTCAAGCTTTTACGTTGTATTCCGATTTGACGGTTGATGAAATTGAAGTTGACGGCAAAAAAGCCGATTTTGAGCGCAGTAACGATGGACTGATGGTGCATTTTGGCAGAACCAAGACGGCGAGCGAAAAGACATCCCTTGTGTTCCGTTATCATGGATACAGTCTCCCAAGTTTTCCGGCAAATGAAACGACAGTACAGTTGAACCGCTCCTTCCCGTGGATACCTTGGCCGGGAATCAAAACGTCAGCCCGTTACAGCAATTATTACGCTTACAGCGGATCCGAGGATTTTTTTATTGAAGACTGGCAGCGCGGAGATAAAGTGGAATATAATCTGCATTATGATGGACCCGGAAATTTGTACACCAATTTGGAGAACAAGGGTGACAATTTATACACGGGAGTTTCTTTTGATGGTGTTTCATTGTATTCGGGCATGGTTCACTGCCGTTACAGGGAAACGGACGTCTATGTGCCCGCCAGCTGTTACCGGTATGTCCAACTGGCTGCGGATGCCCTGCTGGATGCTTACGATCCGCTGCTGGATCTATGCGAGAGAATGGACACGATCAGAAAACCCGAAAAACCACGGTCGATTGTCGTCATGCAGATGGACTGCCCTTTATTGAGCGAGTTCGTTTTTCAGCAGGAGCTTTATTCCCGACATGACGAGTGGGAGATCCGGATGTGCAATGATGCGTCGTCTACGATTTCATCAAGAATTTCCCAAAAATCTTTGGAAGAATATCAGACATCACCGGATGTTTTGGCGGGAATAGCTATTCCATACCTGCTTAATCCGTGTTCGGGTTATCCTTTTGATGTATCCCATTCATCCACTAAGCTTTTTGCCACATGGCTAAGCGTTTATATTCACGTGTATGTATGTGGCGACAACGATTTGGAATATTATGCGGAAGCGCTCAAAGAAGAATGCTCTGGAAAAGAATATGAGTATATTAACGGCGAATTGGCGCCGGAAACGCCGCTATCCCAGGAAGAAGAAGGATGGATCAGCGTGATATTGGATCGGATGCACAACGGTGAGAACTTTGATAAAGTTTTTAAAGCCTTGTATCACCGTTTGCTGAAGGGAGACGCGATATCCGCATCCGAGATTGTATCGCAGCTATACTATCATCAAGGAGATTGATCAATGGATATTGTGATCAGCGGATTATCAAAATCCTTTAAAAAGGTATGTGCGCTATGCGAAGTGAATTTGACAATTGAGCCCGGTATTCATGGGCTTTTAGGTCCAAACGGAGCAGGCAAAACCACATTAATGCGTATTCTGGCCACAATTTTACATGCGGATTGCGGAAAAATCCGTTGGGGCGATACGCTGGATTGGGAACATCCCAAGCAGATCAAGGAAATGGTGGGGTATCTTCCTCAGCAATTCGGCATGTACAGATATTTAAGGGTGGAAGAGGCGCTTAAGAACGTGGCTCTGCTCAAGAATATTCCTAAAGAGCACGAGAAAGAGCAGGTTGAACGCGCGATGGAGCGAACGAATCTCACTGAATTTGCCAAGCGAAAAGTGGGGCAGATCTCGGGAGGCATGCTGAGACGTTTGGGTATCGCTCAGGCTATACTCGGAGAACCAAGCCTTTTGATTATGGATGAACCCTCTGTGGGATTGGATCCTGCGGAGCGCATTCATTTCCGGAAAATCATACGGGATTATCAAAACGGAGAACGTATCGTGCTTATTTCAAGCCATATTGTCAGTGACGTCGAAAACCTGTGCGATAAGGTGTCTATTATGAACGGGGGCAAGGTGCTGATAACCGGCAGTACACCCGAGATAAAGGCCAAAGCCAGCCATAGCGTAAAAGAAGAAGTCATGAGTGAAGAAGCATTCAGAGATTTGGAGAGCCGTCATACGGTTATCAATTTTACCCCGGTTGACGACGGATACCGCGTGCGCTATTTGGTAAACGGACCGGCAGAAGGTACCGATGCGGCATCGAATCTGGAAGACAGCTATACTTATATCATACAAAGGAATAAGGCGATATGAAACGGTTTTTTCGTGAAATCGCTTTTGACATTAAAGAACCGGGCATTCATATGTGGGTTATTCCGATTGCGGCAATTGTGTTTCTCGTAATCGCTTTTTTGACGCAGCAGTATTCGGACGCAACCGGGCATTCAAATCAATTGACACTGCCATTGCTTGAGATTCTCATCCCGTCGCTGGGAGGATACGGGGCCTTGATGCTGATGCAAGGCTTGCTTGATACAGAGGGGGGAGAATTGTCTTTTACGTATCAAAGGACATATCTTTATTGGGGGCTGATACGCCAGCTGCGATTTTTTTCTCTGTTTGTTCTTTTTATCGCAGCGGTATGCGGGGCTTTGGCTGTAATGATACATACTGATTTTATCGCGATTTTTCTCTTGACATCGGTTCAGAGCTTTGCGGTAATGGCGGTGTCTTTTTTGGGAGTCACAGCCGGGAAAAAAGTGAGTGTAGGCTTCATCGTGCTCGTCGCTTTTGTTGGAATACAAATCACTCTTGGAAGGGAATATCAGATATTTAACTGGATTTATGCAATTAATGGTGATGCGCCGTCTTATGAGCAACTCGGCGGCATTGCGTTTCGTGCAATACCAATTGGCATATTCGGATGGGGAATCGGTCAGGTATGGCTTCGGCCATAATCTGTTTAATATCGGGAAGAGCCGTTAAGCGGGCCGACAGCAGAACATAATATGACAATATAATGATATAAATACCGAATATCTATATATTGCTATATAAAAAAGCAGGAAATGACGCGGTTTGCATCGAATGATGAATGCAAAGCCGTTTTTTTGTTTTCTGTGACTTTTTTTCGGGTACTTATGGTGTGAGGTGACAGACGGATTGAGGACAACTGTACAAAAGATACTCAAAACAATATGGCTTTTTCTGATCGTCGCGGTACTGGCCGTGGGTGTGCTGGCGGCGCATTTCGACACGGCGCGCGCCGCGGATTATTCCATTGTGCGCGTGAAGCTTTCGATCGGAACGCCCTCGTCCTTCAGCTTTTCGCTGAACGGCAATTACGGCATCGAGGGCGACGCGTCCAAAAGCCTGACGACTGGCTCGTATACGGTGAAGGCGGAGAACGGCACGCTGAATCTGTACCTCGGCAATGTGCCCGTCTGCTCGGGAAGCAGCATCAAGATCGTCGAAAAGCAGCCGAATTCGGGCGCGTACAACTATGCGACAATCAAGACGACGTCAAACGGCACAAACAACTATCTCGGGAGCTTCGAGTTCCGCCTCAGCGGCGGCGCCATCCTGCTGATCAATCACATTTATATCGAATATTATCTCTACGGCGTCGTGCCGTATGAAATGAGCAACACGTGGCCGCTTGAAGCGCTGAAGGCGCAGGCGGTGGCCGCAAGGACGTATGTGATTCACTATATGGGCGGCGGCACATACGACGTGGTGGATACCGCGACAAATCAGGTGTATAAAGGATACAACCCGGCAAATGCCAACGCGATTCAGGCGGTGAATGAGACCGCCAAGCAGGTGCTCAAATGCGACGGGCAGCTTGTTTATACATATTATACGGCTTCAAACGGCGGCTATGTGGATATACCCCAGCATGTCTGGTCGTCGAGTGCGCCGCTTCTGCCGTATCACGTGGTCCAGGCGGATCCGTATGATGTGCAGAACACGTGGAGCGAGCAGGAAGTGCTGATATTTCCAAAGTCCGGCTCGGGCGTGACATATCAATACATGGATTCCGGAAAAATGGTGACAGGCTCCGCCGCATTGAGCGCGAACGCCGAACGCTACTTCAAAATATCGGCGCTTCCCGCCGTGGCGGCCCAGGGCTATATCGCGAACGTGACAAGCGACATTGAGGTGACGGGCGTCAACCGCATCCTGCCGCATACTTACGAAGGCAATCACGGTCTGCCGGACGCCGCCGGCGCGGTCAACTGCATCGTTTACCAGAAAGCGGACGTGACGATGACGGTGCTTGCGACGCGCTATGCCACGCAGCAAGAAATCGCGGCGACGGGGCAGTCGATCATACAGGAGCAGACGACGGTGACGTTCACAATCGATCTGCACAAGCTTGACGAATCCGGCGGAATGTATCAGTCGTTTTCGAACATGAGCCTGAGGCTGTTTGCGGTGGAGGAAACGTCAACGAGCTGGAACATCTATCAGCGGCGCTACGGCCACGGCGTCGGCATGAGCCAGCGCGGCGCCCAGACGCGCGCGAAAGCGGGACAGACCTATCAGCAGATACTTGCGTTTTACTATCCGAACACGTATCTTGAGACGCTGAGCATGAAGCCGCCTGAGCCGCAAGCGCCGGCTGCGGATACTACAAATGCGACGATTGTGAACTGCACAAGCTATGTGAATGTAAGAAGCACGCCAAGCACGCAATATCCCGCTATCGGCAAGGCGCTTGCGGGCGCGCGCATCACGGTGATTCAGCAGAACGCGGCGCAGGGCTGGCACAAAATCGATTACGGCGGCATTGAGGCGTACATCAGCGTGAATTATGTGCAGCTCGACGCGCCGCCCGAGGCCACGCCGACGCCGGAAGCCACGCCGACGCCCGAGGCCACACCGACGCCGGAAGTCACGCCGACACCGTCGAAGCCTGCCGTTGCACAGACGGGCATCGTTTCGGCCAGTGAGCTTTATGTGCGCGGCGGCGCGGGCACGACGTATGCCAAGCTCGGCAGCCTGAAAAAAGGCGACAGCGTGGAGATCGTGGCGGTTGAGCCGGTGGCCGGATGGCATCAGATTTGGTATCAAAACCAGCTTGCGTATGTGTATGCGGCGTATGTGAAGCTGCCGTCATCGCAAACCGTGACGGCGACAGGCGTCATCACCGCGTCGGTGCTTAATGTGCGAAGCGGCGCGGGCACATCGTACGCAAAGGTGGCGACGCTCGGCAAAGGGGCGAAGGTCGGCATACTTATGCTCAATGCGGCGCAGGGCTGGCACAAGATATTATACAACAACGCCGAGGCGTATGTGTCTGCGAGCTATGTCAGAGTGGAAGGCTCGGATTCGGGCGGGGGCACCGGCGGGGATACCGGCGGGGGCACGGTGTCCGGCTATGCGACGGTCAGCGCGAGCCGGCTCAATATGCGGAAAAGCCCGGATACGAAGGCCGCCGTTATCACGACGCTGTCGCGCGGGAACGTTGTGCAGGTGCTCGAATCGGGCGGCACATGGAGCAAGGTGAAATACGGCGGAAGCGTGGGGTATGCGTATGCGTCATACTTAAAGGCGTCCGCCGGCACATACGGCACGGTAACGGCCTCGTTTCTGAACGTGCGCAGCGGTTCGTCCGCCTCGTCGGCGGTGCTGGGCAAGCTGTTGAAAAACGATGTGGTGGAGATAGCGGAAAAGGGTGAGGTGTGGCACAAAATCAAATACAAGTCGTCCGTTGCGTATGTTTATGCGGCGTATGTAAAGATCATGTAAAGACGGCGGCAAAGGGTGCGATCAGCGCCCTTTTTTTGCGCCGCGGAAAGGTGCGCCGCCGCGTTTATCCACAATGAAAAAGCGATGCGTCAACCGGACGAACCGCGTATTTTAAACGGGGAACGACCGTTTGCGGCGCGGTTATCCACCAAAAAAACGGGGTTATCCACATGGTTTGGTGGATAACCGGCAAAAAAGCGGTTATACAAATCCTGCTTATAAATATCCGTATTTCGTTTTTTTTATGAAAAAAGAGTCTCTTTTTCGGGACGGCAATGTCCGCCGTGCGGGGCATAAAAAAGAGCGGAGACTGTATCCCCGCTCCAGAGAGCCTGCGTCAGAAATTGTTGCGGTCGCGGTAGTTTGTTTGAGAGGAAGGCCGCTTGCGCGATGAAGACGGCATGGGTTTTTTGCGTCCCGGCGGCGTGGTCCGGCTCGGCGCCTGTCCCTTTTTCCAAAGGACAATCAGCGCGATGCCCACGCCGATGATCAGTACGACGAGCACGATGGCGATGATGCCGAGCGTGCCGATCGTTCCCGCGCCAAGATTGCCGTCAGGCGCGAGCGTCACATCCACGCCGCTCAGCTCCGGCGTTGCCGTGGCCTGCACAGACTGTATCGTAACGGTGACGGGATCGGCGGTTTTGGTATACGTATTGCCGTCCTTATCGGTGGCGGTCAGCACAAACGTATATGTGGCCGTCGCGTTGATATCGGCGGCGAACTCCACGCTGGCGGTGTCTCCGGCGGCCAGCGTATCGGCCGAGTAGACATTGCCGAGCGTCGCCTCGTCCACTTTGATATTGGTCAGCTCATATTCGGTCGCGTTAGTGATGAGCCCGGAAAAATTGACGGAACCGGCCGAAGTCAGCTGCGGGCGGTCTACCGACATCGAAAACGACAGCTTGCTGTCTACCGCGGCGGTATCTACGGGCAGGCTGATCGAGACCGTATTGCTTGTGAGGTTTTTGACCGCGCCCGTATGGTCCGTAAGCGATATGGAGCAGGATACGTCCGTGCTTGTCTGGAAGCTCATTTTAAACTCGCCCTTCTGCGTGCCGTTCGCGTCCAGCGTGGACGGGAATTTCTGTTCTTCGCCGTTGGCGAGCACCTTGATGTCTTTATAGGGGACGTTGCCGCCGTTTGTCAGCGTGAGCGTGAACGTGACCTCTTCCCCCGGCTCGGGCTTGTTGTTTGAAACGGTGAGCTGCGCCTTGACATCCCGTTTTGTCAGCGTCAGCTCAACGGGGCTCAACGCGACAGCGGGCTGTGCGGCGCCGCCGGCAATGGAGTAATTGATGACGGGATTGATTGTCACATCCTTGCCCGGCATCGTATAGTTGAATTTGACCGTTTGGTTTGAGTTCGGCGCAAGAGAGAAACCGGAGTTGAGCGCCTTGCCGTTGTTGAGCTCCGGCGCGGAAATCACGATATTGTCGAGCGCGGTTTCGCCCAGGTTTTCGATTTTGAACGAGAATTTGACGGTCTCGCCTTCATTGTACAGCGTGCGCGGCACAGCGGCCGTTCCCGCGATTTTCGTGACTAAATTTCTCTTATCAATTTTGACCGAGGATGACATACCCGCACAGGTGAATACCAGATCCTTCCCAAGCATATCATCCGTAACCTTCATTGTAAAGGAGCCACCGCCGGTTTCTCCGTTTGCAACACTGATGGGTTGCTCGGTAACGGGTGTGGTCCCCAAATAGATATAATCACTTATGGTGCTTCCGCTGTCGTTTTTAAAGCTCCATGTGAAAGTGACTGTTTCGCCGGGTGCCGCTTCTTTCTTTTCATTTTCGGTTCTCACAACAAATTGTGACGCAAACGCCACGCCGCCGAAGCTGAACAGAACCGTCAGCAGCAGCGTCGCCACAAGAAAAAAGGATATATATCTTTTCAAAACGTTTACCTCCTTTAAATCAGCAAAACTATTTATTGACGTAGGATTTATTCATGCCCCATTCTATAGCAACGCATCCGAAAAGTCAATTTTCACAAGGGATACAGGCAAACACGGTACGGCGCATAAGAAAAAAGGCCGGAGGGGTTTCCTCCGGCGCAGAGAGGGGGCATTACGGCATGTAATAAATGTCGTCACCGGGCAGCGCGCCGCCCACCGATTCCGGGTTGCTTTCATACATCACCGCAAAATAATCGTCGAGTATCGCTTTGCTGTCTTCCCCGGTGATGAACGATATGCCGCAGCGCGGTATGGCCGCTTTGGCGACGGCTTCAGAGCCGACGATCTGTTTTTCTACGATTTTTTTCGCCGCGCCGTCGGCATCGGAAAGCACAAAATCCACAGATGCCTTGCAGTCCGCGATCAGCCGGCTCATGGAAGCCTTATCGGCAGCGAGCGCGCTCGATACCACGGTCACGCCCATCGGCATGCCCGCGTCTTCGCCGAATATCGTCCGCCATTCCTCGTTGATGTCGAGCTTGACCTTGACATCGGCGTTCTGCGCGAGAACGGAAGACACATAAGGCTCCGGCAGCAGCGCGAGCGTTACGTCGCCCGCCGCCACCGCGTTCGCAAGATCGGCATGGGCGCCCATGTACTGCACCGTCACGTCGGTGAGGCCGTTTTCCTTGAGCAGCTTGTTCAGCACATATTCGGGCGTTGCGCCCTGGCCGGTTGCATAGATCGTTTTACCCGCGAGATCCTTGATGCTGCTGACCGTATCGCCGTTTTCCACGATATACAGCACGCCCATCGTGGTGACGCCGAGAATCTTGACGCCGCCTTTCATTTTATTGTAAAGCACGGCGGCAAGGTTAGACGGCACCGCCGCCGCAGATACTTCCCCGCTGATGACTTTGGGGCTGATCTGGTCGGGGGCGGTGGCAAGAGTCATGCTATAGGCGGGGTTGTCGAAAAGCTGAATCATGCCCATGCCCGTGGGGCCGGCCAGCGTCGCGACGGCCAGCGGGTTATCGCTGCCGTATGCGGCCGTCGGCTCGGCGGATGCCTCCGACGGCGTGCTGACTGACGAGGGTGTTTCCGTCTGGGACGGCGACGGCGACGCTGTATCGGCGGCGGGCGCGCATGCCGTGAGCATGATAAGCGCAGTGACAAGCGCCATCAGTGTGGTCAGAATTCGTTTCATTTTAAAAAGCTCCTTTCCGTTTTAAATCGTATTATTTCAGCCTGAAGGGGAGCGTTTGAAAGCGCCGAAAGGTGCGGCGCATCAAACCTCTTTCTTGCTGACCGAGGTTTTCACCTGGACATCGGGAATGAGCCCGAGCTTTCCCGTCAGGCTGTTGATTTCGTTCAGGTCTCCCACAAGCGTGATGGTGATGACCGTTACGCCGTGCTCGTGCAAAGGAAGCCCCATGCGGCCTTTCACAAGCCCTTTGAAACCGGCGACCAGCGCGTTGAAGGCGGCCTGGTCACGCTCGGGGTTTTCGAGTATGGCGGTGATCACCGCGATGCGTTTCATAGTCGTTTCTCCTTTGGACGTTAAACCAAAAAACCCGCCGGATAAGGCGGGTTGACAAAGCAAAGAAAACGGGGTTCCGTTTATTCGGCAACGCGCCTTCCGGTAAAGACTCTGTCTCGGCCGTCAGGTTGTTTATGGTTTTGATGTGACGCGAGCAAGACGGATCTCACCCGCATCCTGTGTGAAGAATATCACAAACAAACGAAAAAGGCAACCTTTTTTACGCAATAATGATTTGAAAAGACGCCGCCGCTATTGTATGATGGAGAAAAACCGAAGGAACACATTGTGAAAAGGATATTTGACATCAAAAAGCCCGGCGTCGCCGCGATGGAAAAGGCGCGCCAGCGCGTGAACGAGCTTGCGAAGCCGATCGGCAGCCTCGGCCTGCTTGAGGATTACGCGGTAAAGCTCTCGGGTATTTTCGGAAAAACGAATTTCCCGCCCATGAAAAAGGCGATCGCGGTGTTTGCGGCGGATAACGGCGTATGGGACGAAGGGTATACGCCCGTTCCCCAGAGCGTGACGGCGCTCCAGGCCGTCAACATGACGAAAGGCGTCACCGGCGTGGGCGTTTTGGCCGCCTGCGTGAAAGCGGACGTGTTTGTGTACGACATGGGCATCCGCGGCTTCAAGGGCATGAAGGGCATTGAAGACAGACGGGTGGGCGACGGCACGCGCAATATCGCCAAGGAGGCCGCGATGGAGCTGTCGCAGGCGATGCAGGCCATCACACACGGCATCGACGCCGCGGAAGCGCTTGCGGATAAAGGCTACCGCCTTCTCGGCTGCGGGGAAATGGGTATCTGCAATACCGCCACGTCGTCCGCGGTTCTCTGCGCGCTGACGGGTGCGTCTCCCGAAGATGTGGTGGGGCGCGGCGCGGGGCTGACGGACGAACAGCTTGAACAAAAGCGGGCGGTGGTGAGACGTGCGCTGGATATCCATAAGCCGGATCCCGACAATACGCTGGAGGTGCTGAGGACGCTCGGCGGCTTTGATATCGCGGCGATGGCGGGGTTTTTCATCGGGTGCGCATACCGGCAGATACCCGCCGTGATAGACGGGTTCATCTCGGCTGTGGCGGCGCTTGCGGCCAGCCGGTTCAACCCCGTTGTGACGGACTATCTTTTCGCGTCGCATCAGAGCGCGGAGCCCGGGTTTCAGACGGCGATGCAGGCGCTGAACATGGAGGCGCCGCTGAAGCTGGGATTGCGGCTCGGCGAAGGCAGCGGCTGCCCGCTGATGATGCACGTGCTCGATTCGAGCGCGGCGATGCTGCAAAACATGGCGACGTTCGCCGAAGCCAAGATCGATTCAAGCAAGCTGGTTGATATCGGACGATAAACAGACGGAGGAAAAGTGATGTTCAGACATATCGTGTTTTTTAAGGTGAAGCCGGAGGAGACGCACAGGATACCCGAAGCGGCGGAAATGCTTCGCTCTTTAAGCGCCGTGCCGGTGGTCCGCAGCGTGGTGGTGGGGCTGGATGAAATCAAAAGCGGCCGCTCATACGATATCGCGTTGATCGTGGATACCGATTCGCGGGAGGATTACGAGATATACGACCGACACGAGCTGCATCAGCCTGTCCGCCTGTTTATGCGCGGCATCGTCGAAACGTCCGCCACTGTGGATTTTGAGCGGTAGAGGCGGTTATTCGGACAGCTTGTCGTAAGTGCTCTTGTATATTTTGGGCGCGACATCCTTCCATTTCTTGATGAACGCCTCCGCGGAGGACTGCGAGTAAGTCACAAGGTTCAGTTCAAATACGGGCACCTGATTTTCGAGTATCTTGAGCATCACCTTGTATTCACCTTCGTCGATTTTCAGGTAATCGGCGAAAAGCTCCGTTTCAAGACGCAGCTCGTCGCGGTTGGCTTCGCAATACGTGTCCACAGCCTTTCTGACCGATGCGGGAAGCTCTTTTTCAAGATAAAAAACGGTCTCGCTTCCAAGCTCGGTAATGGAATAAAACAGGCCGTTGGGCGTGTCGCGCTGATCCACCAAACGGCTTTCCATCAGCTCAAACATGCTTTCCTTGAGGTCGAAGTAATTGAGCCAGCTGTTCTCTGAAACAATGCGCAATATCTGCAGTTCGGAGAGCTGTATGTTGATGGATTTGAGCAAGTATAATATCAGCAGTTTGTTTTGGGCAATTGCTTCAATTTGCATTCCAGTCCTCCAGCCGCTATATTTATTATATTATATCATAATTCTTTATAGAGTACAGCAAATATAGTATGAAAAAAAACTGAACAAACTATATGTTGAGGATAAATGCATGCGACAAAAGCTCGAGTCATTATTGCTGGGGGAAGGCGCGGATCTGTTCGGTACGGCAGACGTATCCGCATGTGTGCCGGAGCGGTTTTCGGCGACGCCGTATGCCGTGACGATTGGCGTCAGGCTTCTCAGCGCCGTCGTCAGCGAAATAAGGCACGGACCGACAAAGCTTTACTTTGCCCACTACCGTGCGGTGAACGCGTTTCTCGATATGTGCGCGCTCAAATGCGCCCTGTTTTTGCAGAGGAACGGCTGCAGGGCCGTGGCCATTCCCGCGTCGCAGACGACGAATGCGCAGGGGATAGCGGCGGACTTTCCGCACAAAACGGCGGCGAACCTTGCGGGGCTCGGGTTCATCGGCAAAAGCGGGCTTTTCGTATCGAAGGACTACGGCCCCCGCATACGGCTTGTCACGGTGCTGACGGATTGTCCGCTGCCCTCCGGCCGGATGATGGAGCCGCTTTGCGGAGACTGCCGCGCGTGTGTGGCGGCGTGCCCGTGCGGCGCGATTACGGGCCGTACATGGACGGCGGACGCAAGCCGCGAAGAGATCGTGGATGCGGCGCTCTGCTCGCGCCATATGAAAGACAAGTATGGCATGATCGGCCGCGGCAGCGTCTGCGGCATTTGCGCGGCGGTCTGTCCCGTGGGCGCCGATAAGGCTTAGCCGAAAGGTGCAAATCTTAAGCAATTTACCGGCGGATCCTTTGAACCGGCAGAATATGCTTTGGGCCGGCTTCCGCAAAAACGAAAAAAGCGCTTGATTTCACCGCTTGATTGTGTATAATATGAGTTGCGGCTTGGGGGGTTATAGCTCAGCTGGTCAGAGCGCTACGTTGACATCGTAGAGGTCGTTGGTTCGATCCCAATTAACCCCACCATATCCTGCGGTGTTCGAATTGACGCCTTGTTTTTAAACCTACAGTACTTTAACGGGAGCGCTCGTCCTGCAGACAGGATGTCGGGCCCGCATTGACGGGATGGCTGATGGTCTGGGCAGCGTACCCACCTGCTGAATGAGGGCAGGTGTTAAAACCTGGCGGACGGCACCTTGGGATACATATTGATATAGCGGAATTGTGTAACGGTAGCACCTACGACTCTGACTCGTATTGTCTAGGTTCGAATCCTAGTTCCGCTGCCAGACGAAAACCCCGATACCACGATGGTTACGGGGTTTTCTCTTTCAGAAAAAGATGCATCTGGGCACATTTTGGATACCATTTATTCAGCTTTGAAATACTATTTAACAGCCTAAAGAAAAACGCAGAGCGTCGCAACGACGAGTGCCGTAATGGTCAGTGAATATACCACTTCGTTCTTATATGATCCCGTCAGCGGCAAAATTGAAAAGACGGCGTTTACTGAGCCGGAAAACAGAGAACCGCCAGATTTGAGTGCGTACACCGACCTTGGCAGTCTCTCATCGCAGATCAATTCATCAAAATGGGATGGGTCTTTTTGCAAGGATGTCATTAGGAACAACAATACGGCAGACAAAACCTATTGCTCCAAAAAGATCAATATGATGGATTTGCTAAGATATTGATATTTTAATTATAATGTCGAACATCACGACCTCCCAAGGCATAAGTAATTGTGGGGCTTGTGTGCTTTGCCTATTAAGGAAGATCGCGTATCATTTCTTTCCGGCATAAAATCTCCGCCGTCCTCATATCTATCATTGAAAAGGGGGAGTGGCAATGGAACCGAAAACCAAAACAAAGTCGATGGCGGGCGATATCATAAAGCGCGCCGTGAAGGGCACGCTCGTTTCCATGGTGTTTACCGTGGCGGCGATCCTTTTGTTCGCGCTCATCATTAAAGAAACGGGGCTTGCGGACGGCGTCATCGCGCCGGTCAACCAGGTGATCAAAATCCTTGGCATCATCGGTGCGTCGTATTTCGCGATCAAAGGAATGGCCGAAAAACAATGGCTTACGGGAGGCATCGCGGGGCTGCTATTCATAAGCCTGAGCTATCTTGTGTTTTCGCTCATCGAGGGAATGTTCGGCAGCGTGGCGCTGCTGTTTTCGGATATGCTGATGGGCCTGCTCATCGGCATGGTCTTCGCCATTATCGTCGCAAACTTCGGGCGCTCGTCGAAAACGCGTGTCAGCACGAACAAAACAAAGCGCGTTCACTTGCACAAAGCGCGCGTGTAAATGGGGTTGCAAAAAGAGCGGCAGCTATTATATAATCGGTTAGCGGCTTTTATTGCATATCCACCGACGGTGGGTCGCCGAATACGCGGATAAGGAGTATCGTTATGAAGCATATCAAAACAGTGGTGAAGGGCAGCCTCAAGGAGAAGAAGGAAAAGACGGGCTGCGGCGAGTGCCAGACCTCGTGCCAGTCGGCTTGCAAGACGTCGTGCACGCTCGCGAACCAGCGTTGTGAGAAAAAAATCAGATAACGGCGTATTATCGGCGTTGTCCGGACGAAAGCGCGGCATTCGTGTCGCTTTTTTGTTTTTGAGGGAATAGAGGAGAAACCAGTTGATTCATACGTTTACACACAACGGCGCCGGCTTCGTGCTCGACGTCGAAACAGGCAGCGTCCATATGCTGGACGGCGAGGCGTTTGAGGCCGTCAGGCGCCTTGAGCAAATTGAAAAGGACGGCGGCGATATCGACGCGGCGCTGAATGAGGGCGGCCCGCTGATGGAGGAAATTGCGGCGCTCAAGAACGAAGGGCTGCTGTTCTCGCCGCCCG
>JAJUJH010000212.1 GCA_029265435.1 Clostridiales bacterium | reverse complement strand
TCTTTTCAAACACAGGCAGCACAGACCGTATGATGCTGTTGAAATTGTCCGCGTCCCACGCGCTCCGTCCCGTAAACAGCCCGTCGATGCAAGGCCGGCTGATAAGCGATACGGCATTCTCATTGTTCACGCTGCCGCCGTATAATACCGGAATGTCCCTGCCCGCCGAGCCGAACAGCTCTTCAAGGCACGTCTTGATTACCGCGTGCTTCTCGTCCGCATATTCGGCGGATGCCGGCTTCCCGCTGACGCCGATGGCCCACACAGGCTCATACGCAATCCAAAGCTTTTCTGCCATTTCCTTCGTCACATCCTTGAGACCGCATATGAGCTGCATTCTCAGTATCTCGTCCGATATGCCGTTCTCCTTCTGCTCTTCCGTTTCACCGATGCACAGCAGCGCCGTAAAGCCATGCGACAGCGCCGATATCACCTTCAGGTTCTCTTCCCTGTCCGTCTCACCGAATACATGCCGTCTTTCGGAATGGCCCGCCATCACGATATCCACGCCGATCTCTGACAGCATCAGCGGCGATATCTCTCCCGTATACTGCCCGCGCTCCTCCCAGCACATATTCTGCGCGCCGATACTGACCTTGTACCTTTCGGCGCTTTGCCGCGCGTGATATAGCGCCGTATAAGACGGGATCACAAACAGCTCCATTCTGTCCCGCCCGATATCGGCGGTCAGCTCACCGAGCCTCCCGATATAATCCTCCGTCTCTTTGATCGTCTTGTACATCTTGGTGTTTGTGCCCATGTACAGCTTATCGAGTCTTGCCATCGCTGCCTCTCGCTTCTCCCCTTATTCAATCGACTTTAAGTAAGCGCTCATCGCTTCAAATATGATGCTCACCGACGTTGCGCCCGCGTCCTGAAAACCGATGGCGCGCTCGCCCAAATACTGCGCCTTCCCGAATTTCGCGACGTATTTTTTTGTATCCTCGACGCCCTGAACCGCCGCCTTCGCGCCCGCCTCAAGCAGCGCCGCCATATCCGAACGGTCCGCCGCTTCCATGGCGCGCACGGCCGGCTCAAACGCGTCCACCATCGTCTTGTCGCCCACCTGCGCTTTGCCGCGCTCCCTGATGGCCGCAAGTGACCTTTTCATCATCTCCACGAGCGTATCGCCGTCCAGCTCAACGATGGTGTCCATACCCTTCAGCCCCCCCAGAAACATCGAGCCGAATATCACGCCGGATGCGCCGCCCATCGAGTTCAGCATCGCCATCCCCGTCGTCTTAAATACCGAGTTGATATCCGGAAACGGCGCTCTTTCCATGAGCAGCGCCTTTGCCTTCTCCATTCCGCCCGCCATGCCGATGCCATGGTCGCCGTCGCCGATCTTGCTGTCCACTTCGGTCAGCAGCGGTTTGCTTTTGATGATCGCGTCACACGCCGCGATGATCATTTCCGTCGTCTGCCTGACATTGAGCGTTCTCATTGTCCGATGGCCTCCCGTGCATAATACGGTGAAAAACAGGCCGTATCGTAATACGTCTTGAGTTCTTCGTCCAGCTTGAGTATCGTGATGGAAAACCCGCCCATCTCCTGGCAGGTGCAGTACTGCTTGATCTCCGCATCATGAACGGTCAGCGCGTCGCTTTTCAGGCGCTTATCAAGCTCGTGATAGACGATATTCAATTCCAACAGCGTTGTCGAGCCGAGTCCGTTCACAAGCACGGCGATCTCCTGCCCGGCGGTCAGCCCCATCTCCTTTTTCAGCTCTGCGTACATTCTTTCCACCAGCTCGGAGGCCGGCTGCATCTTTGTGCGCTCTATGCCCGGCTCGCCGTGCAGGCCCATGCCGAACTCGATTTCGTCTTCCCCAAGCTCAAACGTCGGCTTGTTGAGCCCCGGAATGGATCCCGGCGCCGTCGCAAGCCCGATCGTGTTAATGCGGTCCCGCGCTTTTTCCGTCACGCGCACCACTTCGTCAAGGCTGAGCCCCGCATCCGCCGCCGCGCCCGCCACCTTGATCACATACACGTCGCCGGCTATGCCGCGCCGCGACTCTCTGCGTTCCTTGGGTGCGGACGCGCAGTCGTCGTAAACCCGCACATGCGCCGTCCTGATCCCCTCCAGCTCGCACAGCTCTTCGGCCATGTCAAAGTTCATATTGTCTCCCGCGTAGCAGCCGTATATGAAAAGCACGCCGTGTCCTTCGTCCACTGCCTTTGCCGTCTCAAATATCAGTTCCGGATTCGGAGCCGCAAAAACGTTGCCGCTCGCCACGGCGTCCGCCAAGCCCTTTCCCGCAAAACCGCTGAACAAAGGCTCATGGCCGCTGCCGCCTCCAATCACCATGGATACCTTGTTCCTCCGTCTCCCCTTGTATGTAAAGGCTGTCGGATGCCCCGGCACGGCCTCGTAATACCGGCTGTACGCTGCCAAATATCCCGAAAACATCTCTTCCACGATGTTCCCGTCCGGATTGAGTATTTTCTTCATCGCTTTTGCCTCTCTTTCCCTCTTTTGTTA
>JAJUJH010000001.1 GCA_029265435.1 Clostridiales bacterium | reverse complement strand
ATTTTGCCGTACCGGTCTTCCAGCTCTTCTTTGAGAAGCCTTGCGTTTTTCATGCCGTCGATCGCGGCGATCTTCTTGTAAACTTCGATGCGCTGTATCTCGTCGTCGATATACGAGGCGGGCACGAGCGCGCTGATGCCGATTTCGACGGACGTGTCGGCGGGGCGCTCGATGCGGCCGCCCTTGATTTCGGCGACGGCTTCGCGCATGAGACGGCAGTACATATCGTACCCCACGGCGGCCATCTGTCCTGACTGCTCCGCGCCCAGAAGGTTGCCTGCGCCGCGGATCTCAAGGTCGCGCATCGCGATTTTGAAGCCAGCGCCAAGCTCGGTGAATTCGGCGATTGTGGCAAGCCGTTTTTCGGCGTCCGGCGTCATGTGAGTGCCGGGCAGATATGTGAGATAGGCGTAAGAGGTTTTGGCGCCGCGCCCTACCCGCCCTTTTATCTGGTAAAGCTGTGCGAGCCCGAATTTATCCGCTTCGTATACGATCACCGTGTTGACGTTTGGGATATCGATGCCCGATTCGATGATGGTGGTGCAGAGCAGCACGTCATACATGCCGTTTAAAAAATCGACCATTACGTCTTCCATCGCCGTTTCGCCCATGCGTCCGTGCGCCATCGCCACGCGCGCCTCGGGCACATAGCGCCGCAGCTCCGCCGCGAGCCTGTCCATCTGCCCGATTTGGCGGCATACGAAATATGTCTGGCCGCCGCGCTCCATTTCCCGGGATATCGCGTCGTGCAGAAGCTGTCCCGAGTATTCCATCACATAGCTTTCGGGGGCTTTGCGCTCCTCGGGCGGCGTATCAAGCACGCTCATGTCGCGGATGCCCGTCAGCGCCATTTGCAGCGTGCGCGGAATCGGCGTGGCCGAAAGCGTCAGCACGTCCACGCTGCGTTTGATATCCTTTATGCGTTCCTTGTGCGACACGCCGAAACGCTGTTCCTCGTCGATAACAAGAAGCCCGAGATCCTTGAATGCCACGTCGCCGGAAAGCAGGCGGTGCGTACCGATCACGATATCCACCGTCCCCGCTTTCAAGCCGCCGATAATGCGCGCCTGGTCGCCTGCGGAGACATAGCGCGATACCATTTCGATGGATACCGCAAAATCCCTGAAACGCTCCTGAAACGTATGGAAATGCTGCCGCGCGAGCAGTGTGGTGGGCACAAGCACGGCGCACTGCCGGCCTTCCATGACGGCTTTAAAACACGCGCGCATCGCCACCTCGGTTTTTCCGTATCCCACGTCGCCAAGCAGCAGCCGGTCCATCACCTTTTCCTGCTGCATGTCTTTTTTGATTTCTTCGATGCTTCTCAGCTGGCCTTCCGTTTCCTCATACGGAAAGCTGTCCTCAAACTGCCGCTGCCAAAGCGTATCTTCGCCGTATTGATAGCCTTTCTTTGTGAGCCGTTCGCTGTATATCGATACGAGATCTTCCGCCAGATCCTTCACGGCTTTTTTCACGCGCGCCTTCGTTTGGCTCCATTCTCGTCCGCCGAGCTTCGAGAGCCGCTCGTTTTCGCCGCCCATGTATTTTTGAACGCGGTCAATCTGGTCCGTCGGTATAAACAGCTTGTCGCCGTCGCGGTACTCAAGCTCCATATAATCGCGTGAAACATCCTGCACGGTGCGCGTGACAAGCCCCAAAAAGCGTCCTTTGCCATGAACGTCGTGAACGATGATATCGCCCGGCTTCAGATCGGTGAATATGTCCATGCGCGCACGCGACGCTGTCCGACGGCGCTTGCGCGCAAAGCCGTATATCTCATTCTCGCCGAGAAAATAGATTTTTTGATCCGTCAGCTCAAATCCGGACAGCAGCCGGCTGGGGTAAGCGCCCGCTTCGCCGGGATTCAGCGGCCTGTCGTCCTTTATGCAGGGCACGCTGAAAGAACGGTCCGACAGCTCGGAAGCCAGCCTTTCGGCGCGCGCAAGGCTGCCGCACATAAGATAGACGCGCCAGCCCGCTCTGGCCCTCGCCTTCATATCCTCGCCGAGCAAATCAAGCTTGCGCTGATACGAAAGCGCGCTTCTGGCTTTCATATGGAGCGTGGTTTTGGCGCTCAGATCGGCCGATTCGGAAAGCGTGCAGCAATCGACGATATCGCCGCCGCGCGCCGTCACACTATCGAGCGCAAGATACAGCCCGCTCTGGTCTTGCAGCCCTGTTCCCGTTCGAATCAGCGTTTCCAGCCGTTCCCGAAACTCGGCGGTGCGCCGCCGCTCATTATCCGCAACGCGCCCGTAATCGTCAAAAAGCAAAAGCGCGTCTGGCACATAATCGGCAATACAATCCCCGCCCAGCAGATACGCATAATTTTCAATATCGTCGAAATAACGGCGCTTGCTCAAATGCTCCGCGTAGTCGTCGAACCGCTGTGCGAGCACGGGGTTTTTCGGACGCGCGGACTCAAAATACCCGGCGCTTTTTTGCGCGGAAGCCTCCGTAAGCACAAGCTCCACGGCGGGCGGCAGAACGACGGCATTGCGGCTTTCGCGGCTGCGGCGCTGCGTGCCGGGATCAAACGTGTGTATGCTCTCCACCATGGTATCAAAAAAATCGATGCGGTACGGGGCGACGGCGCCGGGGCAGAACACGTCGAGTATTTCGCCGCGGCGCGCCGCCTGACCGGCGGTTTCCACCGCGCCGACACGCTCGTAGCCCGAAAGCACGAGACGCCGTATCAGTTCTTCGGGATCGTATGTGCCGTCCTTGCAAACCGATATATGCGCATTTTGAAAATCTTCGGCGGGCACGAGCCTTGCGAGCAGCGATTCCTCGCTCAAAAAAGCGACTTTTTTCTCGCCGCGCAGCATTTTCGACAGCCCGTCAATGCGGCGGAACATCACCTCGCGGCTCCGCGCGACGGAGGCGCGAAGCTGCAGAGGACGGCGCGGGATAAACACCGCTTCGCCGATCGCGTCGGCATAGCTTTCTGCGGCGGCGTCGTCCGCACACACGACAATCACGCCGCGCTTCAGCCTCCGCGAAAGCGCCAGCGCCAAGTGCGGCTTCAAACTGTCGGGTACGCCAAAAAGCGAACAGGGAGCCCGCCCCGCCCGCAGCGCGCTTATAAGCTGTGAAAACACCTCCGATTCCTTGAGGTGCGATGTGATGTGCATGTTATTCCCTTACCGTTGGTTGTATCGGTTTTGCGCCGCGGCAACCCCGTCTTCGAGTATCGCTTCCACCGCGTCCGCCGCTTTTGCGAGCGTATCGAAAGCGGCCTGCTTATCGGCGTATTCGCCCAGCACATAATCCACGATATCGCCGTCCGGCTTGCCGATGCCCACGCGCACGCGCACAAATTCGTCCGTCTGCAGATGATAGATCACGGACTTCATGCCGTTGTGCGTGCCCGCGCTGCCGCGCTCCTTAATGCGCACGACGCCTGTGTTTAAATCGACATCGTCATACACAAGGATAAGCTGGTCCGCCCTTAAACCGAGCGCCTTGGCCATTTCCTTCACGCTCTCGCCCGAATTGTTCATGTACGTCTGCGGCATACAGAGCGTCACGCGCCTGCCCTTAATTTCGCCATGACCGAGCCGCGCGCCGAAATCATGAATACGTACGGGTATGCCATGACGCTGGGATAAGATGCCGATCACATCAAATCCCGCATTATGACGTGTGTGCGCGTATTTACCGCCCGGGTTCCCAAGGCCGACGATGTAATAATCGGCGTCTAAACGGGCGGAAGCTTTTTTGCGAAGCCGAGAAGGTCCGAATAATTTCCCTGAACGCATACGGGCGCCTTTCCAATATCTCCGATTACGTGATCGAGCACCAAAAACCCTTCGAATCCAAGCGCCACCGCGCCCATATCCTCCTGTATGTCGTTGCCGACCACATAGCAGTCTTTGGCGCGAAGCCCTGTTTTATCGAGTATCTCTATAAAGTATTCCGGATTCGGTTTGCAATAATGCGAGTTGTCGTAATAGCTCACATATTCAAAATCGCCGGGGCAAAGCCCCGCCCATTCGATGCGCATATTCGTGGCGGCGGACGGAAAAATGGGGTTCGTCGAAAGAATGAGACGGTATCCCTTTTCTTTAAGCGTCCGGACGGTCTCGACCGCCTTTTCCTCGCGGCGTGAGCATGCCTTAATCTTCGGAAATTCGTTTTTGTAGAACGCGTCCATAACCGCGAGAATCGTACTTTCCGGTACGCCCGAGGCTTCCGATACGGTTTTTAAGAATACGTCCCTGTTTAAAAGCGCGCCGTCGTTGTTCAAAATCGCGTATATGCCGCTGCCGAACACTTTATCCCCGTTTTTGCCTAACAGCTCAAGAAACCCGCTTTGCCTTATCAGCGAAAAATACGTTTGCGTGAACCGCTCCATATCCAGAGAAAGCAGCGTGCCGTCAAGATCGAAGAAGACCGCCTTCCTCATTCTTCTCTCCTTCGTTTGGCCCACCCTTCAATGTTCCGCTGACGGCTTCTCGCGACGCAAAGCGCATCTTCCTCCACATCGTGCGTAACGGTGGAACCCGCCGCGATATACGCGCCGTCGCCCACGGTCACAGGCGCGATCAAATTGACATTGCACCCGATAAACGCGTTTTTGCCCACCACAGTGCGGCTTTTCTTTTTGCCGTCATAATTGACGAACACGACGCCGCAGCCGATGTTGGTTTTTTCACCGATTTCTCCGTCGCCCACATAGGTCAGATGGGAAACCTTCGCTCCGTCCTTGATCTGCGCATTCTTGATTTCCACAAAATCGCCCACACGGCATCCGCTGCCGACGACGCTGCCGGGACGCAGATACGCGTAAGGGCCTACCGTCGTGCGCTCGCCGATGACGGCGTTCAGTATCACCGAGTTTTGCACGGTGGTATACGCGCCGATCGTGCTGTCCGCAATGCGGCTGCCCGGATATAGCACCGCCCCGTTTCCGATCACGGTACCGCCTTCAAGCGTGACGCCCGGATAAATCGTCACATCCTGCCCGATGGAAACGGTCGCGTCGATATACGTGTTGTCCGGATCAATCATCGTCACGCCGGAAAGCATGAGGCTGCGGTTGATGCGCCCGCGGAGCTTCTTCGCCGCTTCCGCAAGCTGACAGCGGTCGTTCACACCCATCCATTCGTCGTTGTCGTAACAGGACACGGCTTTGACATAATGGCCTTTGCCCGAAAGGTATTCGACGCAGTCAGTCAGGTAATATTCTCCCTGCGCGTTATCGGGCGTCAGTGTGGCAAGCGCCTCGCGCAGCAGCGCCTTCTGAAAACAATATATGGAGAGGTTGATCTCATGGATGGCTTTCTGTTCGTCGGTCGCGTCGCGGTGCTCCACGATGCGGACCACGCCGCCGTTTTCGCCGCGTATGACGCGCCCATATCCGAAAGCGTCCGGCACGACAGCGGTGAGCAGGCTTGCGCCAAGGCCGTCCCGCGCCGTTTCATCGGCAAGGCGCTTAAGCGTTTCGGCGCGTATCAGCGGCATATCTCCCGCGACGATAACCGCATAGCCGTCGCCCTCAAGATAACCGTCCGCAGCCATAACCGCGTGTCCGGAGCCGAGCGGCTCAGTCTGGTGCGCGTATAGGACGCGGCCGCCGAAGTATTCCTTCACCGTATCCGCCGCCTTGCCGACCACCAGCACAGGTTTTTGGCCCGTCGCCTCGCAAGCGGCGTCAACAACCCATTCGCAGAGCGCTTTTCCGGCGGCTCTGTGCAGTATTTTGGGCGTATCCGATTTCATTCGCTTGCCTTCTCCGGCGGCGAGTACGATTGCGATAGTATCCATATTACACTCCGATCCGTCATGCCTATGACTATATAGATATTAGTGGATGTAAGCAAATGTGTCAACAAACCGGCATCTGAAAGGCGCACGAAAAGCGGCCAGACCGCTCTGACCGCTTTCCCGAAATTTTTCATTTGTCTCCGAAGCTGACGCCGATTTCACGTCCGGCCTGCAAAAGCTCCGAGTCCAGCGGTATCGTTTTTGTTTTGCCCGCAACATCCTTCATCAGGTTGGACGTGATACGCCCGTCCACCACGGCCACCGTATGCCCGAACCGCCGGTCTTTGATGAGCTGGGCGGCGTAAACGCCCATTTGGGTGGCAAGAACGCGGTCATAAGGGCAGGGCGGGCCTCCGCGCTGATAATGGCCGGGCACCACGACACGCGTGTCGATGTCGATCACGCTGTTGAGCTCGTCCGCGAGCTTATACCCGATGGAATAGTGCTTGCCTTTGAGATCCTGGTCCTCGGAATCGGTGATGCTGCGCGCTCCTTCGGCAATCGCGATGATGGAATAATGCTTGCCGCTTTCGTAGCGGTCACTGATGACATCGGCCACCACGTTGATGTTATACGGTATCTCAGGCAGCAGTATCACGTCGGCGCCGCTCGCCATTCCGGCGGACAATGTGAGCCAGCCGGCCGTATTGCCCATGAGCTCAACGATGATCACACGAGAATGCGAAAAGGCGGTGGTATGCACTTTATCGATCACGTCCGCCGCGATATCCACCGCGCTTTGAAAGCCGAATGTGACTTCGGTGCCCCAGATGTCGTTGTCGATGGTTTTTGGGAGCCCGATCACGTTGAGACCGTGCTGCTCCAGCATACCCGCCGCCGTATGCGTGCCGTTGCCGCCGAGCGCCACAAGGCAGTCGAGCTCCATCTTCTCATAATTCTTGGCCATCGTCTTGAACGCATCGAGGTATTTGCCGGTGTTCTGGCGCATCGTCTGGTCACGGTGGCGCGAGGTGCGAAGTATCGTGCCGCCGAGCGTCAGTATGCCGGAAAATTCCTCTTTGTTCATCGTCCGGTAGGTACCGTCGATGAGCCCGCCGAAGCCGTCCATGATTCCGACGATTTCCGCGTCGTCAAACAGCTGGTAAGACGCTCTGGCGACGCCGCGTATGGCGGCGTTAAGCCCGGGGCAGTCTCCGCCGCTGGTGAGAATTCCGATCCGTTTGGGCATGGATGTTTCCTCCGTTTATATCAACTTTAAAATTAACCGTTATTGATAATTTGAGTATACCATTTTAACGACGCCGCTTTCAACTTCTCACCTCAAATAAAAAAAGCGGGGCTTGCCGAAAACCCCGCTTCACAGTACTTAAAGGCAGATACCGCATTAAAACGGCAAACTTGATCCGAGAGCGGATCCGAAATCCGATATCTCGGCATTACCGGTATCTATCGCAAAACGGCTGTCATTCTCAACGTCATCGGGCATACCGATTTTGACCTTCCCGTCATAATCGATACTGACCTCCTGCCCGGACATAGACATTTTGACGGAGCCGGATATATTTTTGCCGTCCATTTCGCTGCGGCCGCTGATTGTGACGTTGTCGGAACCGGGAACGCTGACTGTGCCGTCATATTCGATTCCGTTTTCAATTTTGGCAATATCGAGATCGATCGAAACGGTTTCGCCGGAGCTTGTATTCACGTTGAGCGAAACCGACTTTCCGTCCTTTTCGTTTTCGTAGCCGAAAACCGCATCAAAAACCTTGCTGCCCGATTCTTCATAGGCGATCTTCAAACCATTCGGCGCCCCGCTTTCATAGGAGACGGTGATGGTCAGCTCAAAATCAAGCTGCTTGAGCATGGGAGCCGCCATGCCGATCGCGCTTGAAAAGTCCATCGGATAACCCGATGCTTCCTCGATCATGTCGGACAGCTCGCTGTTGAGCTCCTTATTGTCTTTCACCTTATCCGCAAACTTGCCGAGCGCATCCGCAAGCGCGTCCCCGTCCAGCGTCAATGTAGCTTCGTTTCCGCTTCTTTCAAACTGCCTTTCGTCGATGCTGTTGAGGAACATCTCGGTCATTTCCAGCAAATTGATATGGCTGCCCGAGTCTTGCGCTTTGGAGCCGAACAGTGCGCCGATCCTTTCTTTGAGCGGCATCTCTTCCGACAAATCGGCCTTTGTGTCGATTTTAAGCCCTTTGACTGAACCGGACTCGTCAATATAAAGCACATCCTCCAAAAGAAGCATCTTGACGGTGTTTTCCGCCATGCTTTCGTCGCCGGATACCGTCATATTGAGGCCGAGCGCTTTTTTGTCATACGCCGCAGTCATCGAAAGGCTTGTTTTCATACCCAAGGCGTCGGCCGTATAGTCGATATCAAGGTCAAAAGGCTCCTCCGCCATTCTTTTCAGATCGTTTTCGCTTTGGCTTTCAAAACCGCTGAAAGCGCCGGTCACCGCGCCGACGACGTCGTTGGCAAAACGTGTCTGCGTCGTGTTTCCGCTGAACGGCCCGCCGCCTCCGAAGGGCTTAAACACGACAAAAATGAGTACGGCGGCAACGATCAGGGCGGCGCCCGCACCGATTAATGTCCAAAGAAGCGCTTTGCTTTTCTTCTTGGGCGGCTTTTGACCGCAGTCATATGAGGCTGCCATCGGCGGCGCGATGGGCGCCACATCCGGATTGGCAATCGGTTCGTTTTCTGTTTTGGCGCCGCAGGACGTACAGAACTGGCTGTCGTCGGGTATTTGAGCGCCGCATTTTACACAATACATAATAGCCCTCCTATTCATTTCGATGATACCTTATATTTATAATACATCACAATGCTGAATTTGACCATCCCCGCCTCGTCTCGCAGAAACGCCCAGTACGGGCTTTTTTTGCCGCTTATGCATTGCATCAAAAAAAAGGCGGCACACAACAAAGCGCCGCCTTTTGAATCATCTTAGCCTTTTACCGTTTTTACGATGAGCGCCACCGCCTCGTCCGCTGTCAGCTCCTTCGTTTCTTTCGCGCGGCGCGGCTTGTATTCCACAACGCCTTCCGCCGCTCGGCGGCCCACGTTGATGCGGTGGGGTATGCCGATGAGGTCTGCGTCTTTAAACTTCACGCCCGCACGCTCGTCACGGTCGTCCAGAAGCGTTTCGATGCCTTCGGCTTTGAGCCGTTCATATATCTTTTCGGCAAGCGCCATCTGGACCTCGTTGGCGGCGCTCACAGGCACCACAATCGCGTTATACGGCGCCACGCTGTCCGGCCAGATGATGCCGTCTTCGTCGTGAGACTGCTCGATGATTGCCTGCATCGTGCGGTTGAGCCCGATGCCGTAGCTCCCCATGATGCACGGCTTTTGCTTTGCCTCCTGATCGAGGAACAAGCACTCCATCGCGACGCTGTATTTTGTGCCCAGCTTGAATATATGCCCCACCTCGATGGTCTTGTCAAGCGACGCTTTTGCGCCGCAAACGGGACAAGGGTCGCCCTCCTCAAAAAGACGGATATCGCACACATCTGCGGATATGAAATCGCGGTCGTAATTGACGCCCATGTAATGATAATCCGTCTGGTTTGCGCCCACAAGGAAGTTGCGCATCGCGGGTATCTCCTTGTCCACAACGAGCCTGTCCACATCAAGGCCGATGGGCCCCGCGAACCCGACTTCCGCGCCCGTGGCTTTGCGCACCTCGTCGTAAGACGCAAGGTCGAGATGGGCGCATTGCAGATGGTTTTTGAGCTTTGTTTCGTTGATCTCGCGGTCGCCGCGCACCATCGCGGCAACGATCCTGCCGTCCGCGTTGTAAAGAAGCGTTTTGGCAAACTTGTCCGGCGTGGTTTTGAAGAAGCCCACAAGCTCCTCGATGGTGCCCACGTTCGGCGTATGCACCTTCTCCACAGCCGTCATTTCCTCCGCGCTTTCCACAGGGTCGGGGCACGCCGCTTTTTCCGCGTTGGCCGCATAGCCGCAGCTTTCGCACGACACGATGGTATCGTCGCCGATGTTCGACTTGATCATGAACTCCTGCGAGCCGCTGCCGCCCATCGCGCCGCTGTCTGCCTGAACCACCACATAATCGAGTCCGCAGCGGTCGAATATCCTGCAGTACGCGTCGTACATCTTCCGGTAAGACTCGTCAAGCCCCGCTTCGTCCACGTCGAACGAATACGCGTCCTTCATCACGAACTCGCGGCAGCGGATCATGCCGAAGCGCGGACGGCGCTCGTCGCGGTATTTGTTTTGTATCTGGTAAATGGTTTTGGGCATGGATTTGTACGACTGAAGCTCGGCTTTGAGCACATGCGCGAAAATCTCCTCATGCGTGGGCCCGAGGCAAAAGTCGCGGCCGTTCCGGTCTTTGAACTTGACCATCTCGGTGCCGAACACATCCCAGCGGCCCGACTGCTGATAATACTCGGCAGGCAGAAACGCCGACATGACGAGCTCCTGCGCGCCCGCCGCATCCATTTCTTCGCGGATAATATTCTCTATCTTTTTAAACACCTTAAAGCCAAGCGGCATCAGCGCGTAAACGCCCGTCGCAAGGCGGCGGATCATGCCGGCTTTCAAAAGCAGCACATGGCTTTCGGCCTCGGCCTCCGAGGGCACCTCGCGCTGCGTGGAAAACAACATTTGTGACAGTCTCATCAGAACTTCTCCTTCAAACTCGTTTGCCTGCCCAGTATATCACAACTGAACAGGCTGCACAATGCAAGGAGAACGAGAAAATACCGATAAAACACGAACGGATTACATGTCCATTTCAGGCAGTATGTACATCTTGCCGTCATGTCTCAAAACGGTGACTCCTGTGCCGTAAACGCTCTCGATGTTATGCTTTGTGAGCACTTCTTCGGGCTTGCCGCTCGCGAACACCTCTCCCTTGCTCAGGAGCGCAAGCCCGTCGCAGTATGAAAGCGCGAGGTTCAAGTCGTGCAGCACACACACCACGGAAATGCCGCGCTGCTTTGCGAGCCGTTTCACCGTGCCCATGATGCTTACCTGATGCCTGATATCAAGCCCCGTTACCGGCTCGTCAAGCAGCATGATGTCGGCCTGCTGGCACAGCGCCCGCGCAAGTATCATCATCTGCCACTCTCCGCCCGACAGCGCGGTAATGGGCCTGTCCTTCAAATGAGGTATGCCTGCGGTTTTAAGCGCGTCGTTCATCATCGCATAGTCTTGCGCCGATTCGCCGCGCCAACGCTTTATATACGGATTTCTCCCCGTCAGCACGATATCGCCCACTGTAAAATCATATTCAAGCGACGAATGCTGCTGCACGAGCGCCATGCGCCGCGCGACTTCTCGCACGCTCAATGCCGACACGTCCTGTCCGCCCAAAAAAACGCCGCCCCGCTGCGGCTTGAGATTACCGGATATGCACCGCAGCAGCGTGGATTTGCCGGAGCCGTTCGGCCCGATGATGCCGAAAAAACACCCCGCGTCAATATCCAGACAAACATCCTTCAACGCCCAGACCGGCGGCTCATAGCTGTAGCACACATTGCGTATGAAAAGACCGCTCATCGTTTCACGCTCCTTCCCCGCCGCAGCAAAAACAGGAAGAAAGGCACTCCGATCAGCGCCGTGACCACACCGACGGGAATCTCCTGATTTTCCGCCGCCACGCGCGCAAGCGTATCCGCAATCAGCAAAAACACGCCGCCGCCCGCGAACGATGCGGGCAGCAGATGCCGATGGTCCGGCCCCAGCAGCAGACGCATGATATGCGGCACAATTAGCCCCACAAAACCGATGATGCCGCTTACCGATACCGCGCTCGCCGTCGCGAACGTGGTCAGTATCAGCAGATTGCGGCGTACACGGCCCGCATCCACGCCGAGATGACGGGCGGCTTCGTCGCCCTGAAGCAGTATGTTGAGATCGCGTGAATAAAAAAGGCACAGCGCCGACGACACCAGCATTGCCGGGACTGCCACGATCACCTTATCCCACGAAGCAGACGAAAAACTCCCCATCGTCCACATCACGATATGCTCCATTTTGTCGCGGAACAAAATCATTATGCAATACACAAGCGCCGAGCACAGCGTGCTCACCGCGACGCCCGCAAGCAGCAGTGAAAACACGGATATCTTTCCGCGTATCTTCGCGAGCCGGTAAACCAATGTAACCGCCGCCAGCGCAAACACAAACGCAAACAGGCTGACGCCGCCGAAGCCCGGAACCGACACGCCCGTACCGAAGGCAAGCGCAACCGTCGCGCCGAGCGCCGCGCCGCCGCTCACGCCGATCACGTACGAATCCGCCATCGGATTTTTAAACATGCCCTGAAGGCACGCGCCCGATATGCCGAGCGCACCGCCCGATACGAGCACGAGGATCGCGCGCGGAAGCCGGATGCTGAAAAAAATAATGGACGTTCCGGGCTGTGCCGTACCGGAAAACAAAGCGATCAGTTCGCTCACGCTCACGCCGCTGCTTCCGAACAGAAACGCGGAAAGGACCGCGGCGACGCCAAGCGGCGTCATCACGGCCCATACCCGTTTTGCTTTTTGATGCTGTAAGCCTGTCAAGTCCTACTCTCCCGAGAGAAACGTTTCGATGTCTGCCTGTAATGTCTGCAGCGCCTCGCCGATACGCGGGCCGGGCCTTTCCATAATGTCGGCATTGACGGTATAGACATGGCCTTTTTTCACCGCCGTCAGATCCTTATATCCCGCGGCCTTTGAAAGCTCATCCGCATTGACCCAGCTTGAAAGAACCAGCATATCGGGATCCTTTTTCACCAGATCCTCTATCGGATATTCGAGCCACTCGGAATCCGTGCCTGCCGTTACGGGTGTTCCGCCGGCCATTTCAATGATGGCGTTGATGAAACTGCCCTCTCCCGACGTCCAGTTGCCGGCGTCTCCGAAGCTCATCACATAATACACCGTCGGCTTTGTCTGAAACGCGGCCGCTTTATCCTGCACCACCTTTGCCGTTTCGCTGATCTGCTTGTTCAGCGCCGCCGCCTCGTCTTGCTTTCCGACGATGCCGCCGATCATTGTGATGCTCTTTTCAATGTCTTCATAATACGTGGCTTCCACCGCCACCACGTTCAATCCCGCTTTTTCGAGCGCTTCAATGTCTTCATGCTGCAAGCCGTTGCCCGCAAACACCACCGTGGGGTTCAGCGAAATCACCTTTTCCACATCGAACCCGTTGAAATCGCCCACCTTTTCGATATCCGCCGTTTCCGCCGGATAAGTGGAGCTTACGTCAACACCCACGATGTTTCCGCCGCAGCCGAGCGCGAAGAGTATCTCCGTCGCACTCGGCGCCGTCGAAACAATCCTCAGTTCCTCCTCCGGAATCGCCGACGCCGTCACTTCGTTGCCCATCGCATCCACATTGTCGTCCAAAATGTCTTTGGGAACCGGCGTCGCCGCAGCCGCCGAAGCCGTCTGCGCATCGCCGGTCGGCGCACAGCCGCAAAGCAGGCATGCCGCCGCCGCAAGCGCCAAAAACAAATACACCGTCTTTTTCATCTTTACTTTCCTCCGTTGTATGATCCTTTATCCTGCGGAGGTGAGGATATCCGGCATAAACGCAACGGGCGGAAAATAAAAACGCCTGAAGCGCTGATGCTAAAGGCGTGAATCCGCATGATAACGGCCGTCTGCATCCTTCCCTCCGAAGAAATCTGACTCTTACGCATCGGGCAGGTTTACCGGCTTGGCTTCATCCCGTTTGAGACGCCTTCCCAAAGCGGTTTGCTTCAGTGGCGGAATGTCTGACGGTCGGCCATACGGTAGCGGGGGCTGCAACGGCGTTTCACCGTTTTCCCTATTATCCTTCATTGGCAGTCTGAAAAGCGACGCTTTCCATTATGCCGAAGGCACCCGATGGTTCATATTCAATACGGAGTAAGCATATCATATGGAGCATTAACGGTCAATGTGTCGAACTGCCGTAATTTGTGTTTTGAAATTGCCCGAATTACCCTCTATCCGCCCAATCATCCATCATCCCCCTTCCGGCTGTGATTTTATTTTAACATTCATCGAAAGCTATGCCCGATTTTATGCCATCCATTTCAAGTTCTATTATAAATCCAGCTCCAACAATAGGGATCATCTTTTTTGAGCAGGTGAAGTCAATACTTTTTCGGACAATTTGCTAAGCCGTTCGTTTAATATACCCTTCCATCCAGCATTTTCAGCCGCTGCTTGTGAGTGAGTCAGCCTGACCTCTTTTGAGCCCTGCGCGCATTGTAAAATCCTTCGATGTATGCAAACACCGCTTTGCGTGAAAGTCCCATGTTTACATGGTTTTTCACTAAATGTTTGCACTTCGCAGTCCAACCGGCATAAGGTTTTTTCAGTGACAGCTTATTGCTTTATTTTCATATTTCGGGTTTATGTGTGGTTTTTGCTTAAATACACAATGATATATGTCAGTACCGTGGTATATCTTTGTTTTTCTTGCCGATATCAAATTTGCTTTATATTTCTATTAATGATATAAATCGGATAGGTGTTAGATATCGAGTTGGCATATTGTTCGTTAATGAAATAATAAATCTTTAAGGTGCAAAATGAAAAAGATAATAACTTTTGAGAGAACTTTGAGGGATATTCATGAATGGCGCACTAATACTGTATGGTCGCTTACTGAAACTGAATAGGCGGTGGTTTTGAATGTCAGCATCAGAAATTATACCTACAGAGTCGCTATATCCGTTAGTTATCTTAAATGAATTAGATATAACGGTTTTGCGCATACTCTTATATTCAATAACGGTTATTGCCGTTTTTGCATGTATATATCTAAGTATTTTCTTCATCAAAAAGACTATGCAAGAATTAAGAAAAAAGAATTGATTCCTTAAGGCCGCTGACAGCTATGGCTAAAGCCGAGAGACCATCCCGAATTTTATGTAAACCACCGAGAGGGTGTAAGATGGAAGCACCTGAACGGAAGTTTTTAAAATGGCGATCTACCACCTCGCCTGAAAAGTTATGATGACTCCTTCACGTATACTCTATCAACCTATTTTTCTAATTTGGAATTCAAAAAACGAATCAAGAAAAACAGTGCAATTATTACGACTAAAGTAAGTAAGATATTAACGACATGTAATATAATTGTAAGCATAGTGTTTTACCGCCTAAAATTCATCATAAAAGGAGTATTCTTTGCTTTCAAGCGCAATAAAACCCTCTTTTCATCTTGAATCTGTCTTATTAATTAGGCCTTCCTCCGCAACCATCTTAAACAGCGGAAAGGAAAAGTCTTGGCTTCATCTCCGGCCATCTGTGAAGCAGACGCAAAAATTGCAGTAAAACCAGCCGCTTGAGGTTCATGGCCATAATCCCTACCATGATCACCGTCACAGAGGTATTTTGCAGCTTGGCCATAATGACATTAAGCCCATACGAGCGCTTTCCTGTCCCGAAGAAGCCCTCTATGGCATTGCGTTCACAGTTGTCTCGGTATTCGCTCTTTCTATCCCGCGGCTCATCTTTTCTGGGACGTCCCAGCGGCGGCCCTGACAGCCTGATACCATGCTCTTTGCAGTAGGACAGGTTATCCCTCGTTCGGTATATCTTATCCGCCAACAGCCGCTTCGGATAATGGCCTGTTCGCTCTCTAAAACGCTCTGCGATCTTTGGCAGGTCTTCCGATTCATTATATAACCGCGCAACTTGCTTTTATAAATGCAAGAAAGCGCATCGGTTAATTAAGCACTTTCTTGCATCATTTTTAATTATTTACCATATGCTTTTTTGCTTTAAGCTTTCAAATGCGATACTTAATTCTTTATCGTCCTTTATTTCGTTATAATCTACAGCAAGTGCGTATCCGTCCATAACCATATTGTTCTTGTTGCTTTTCAATTTCAGCTCATAAAACGGGAATCCACTTTTATATATTACATTAACACCTGTTATCAAATATTCGTCATCACCAATGTTTGTACTTTCGCTGGAATAAAAAGCATTTTTTATGGCCTCTTCAAGAGATAAAACATTATGAGTATTATTGGCTTTTTCAAGTTCTACTGCATATAACTGCGCATCTTCTAATGTTCCATCTGGAGAGAATTGTACCCTAAGATAGGTTTCTGTCCTAAACCCTTCAAAATAAGCATAAAAAACAGTTGCGAACGTTTCATCAGATGGCTTGTTGGACAGCTCAATGTTATATCCTTGCAGTAGTTTGACTATACCGCTGTCTTCAAGAAATTTTTGTGCAAACTGAATATGCTTCTCTGTTGCAGCAAAGTTGCTTTCATCCTTTTTCCCGTCATTCGAATCATCATATGTCTCCGGTTGGAAGAAATTCAACATAGACTGATTCTTTGAGTCAAAATACGTAAGTTTACCAGTAACATTATTCCAACCATGCTCCGTTAGATTTTTAATTATCGTCTCTTTATCTTCCTCCGAAAACCTAACTGAGTACTGTTTACCAATATAAAGTGAAGAGGGCTTTCTATAGTCAGTCTCTATGATCAGATTTGTCAGCGGTATTGTTCCGCAGATATCTTCTCCTACTGCCGCTTCTTCATTGATATCTCCTCCTGCTGCCATTTCTTCATCGATCGGCTGCTTTGATCCACCCTCATTCTGCAAAGATAATTCCTGCTGGTCTCTTATTAATATTGGTAACACTATTAACAAGCCTACTAAAATAATAGCTACACCACTAAAAGATAAAACATATTTTTTAAAATTACTTCTTTTCATCATACGCTCCTTTTCCGTTAATCCCGATAGATAGCTTTTTAAGGATATGCTTAAATATAAAAACCATACATTTTCCAGCAAATTTAACAGTGAAAAGTGCTCATCAATGTTGCAAAGCGCTTGAAATCCTATTGCCTATACTTTAACCTTAACCCTTATCAATCGCCGTCAGTTGAGATTGCTTCAATTATTTCACCTGTCATAGCATCAATTCTCATATTAACCAGTGGATTAAAAATGCTATCGACTTCACCCCAACTTGTTCTTAATGTGAATTTAATCACCCATACTACTGATCCGTTAAAAATCTCTCTTATCAAGCCTAAAATGTGATCGCCTTCAAGCTTATCAAGAAAATCAAGATTTTGTGTCGCAGGGGCACATTCCCGTTGTTTTAACGCTTGCGAATAATCATATCACCCTTTTTGTCCCATAATACGCTCAATATATGTATAATTCAAGCATGTTTTTCTTAATTTAATTAAATCGTTAAATGAAGTTAATGCACGTAGTATATCCATAGCGGATAAAGATGCAGGATTGAAGCGTCATCCTGTAGAATTAAGCATGGGAAATTTCTAGGAGGAGGCCGCGACAAACATAAAACAAACATCATACTTGAAATGGCTGTATTAAAATACAGGAATGCCTGCATCACGGAATCACATTTAACGCCATCGGAAACCGGATAGACAAGGACAAAACCTCCGTCCCGGAAGATAAAAGAAATGCAAAGTCCTAATGCTGAAACTGTCTGCAAAACAGCGGATTTTCAATCTCAACAGCATTACCATATTGCACAAAAAAACGGGGCGGAAGTATAGTCATATGATACAATTCAATTAAATGCGGTTATCGGGAGACAAAAGCTGAAACTTTTCGCAAATGAATCCCATGCAAACCGTAGTAAAAGGAGGATTATTATGCTTGGCGCCATTATCGGAGACATTGTCGGGTCACGTTTTGAATTCAATAACCATCGCCGCAAGGATTTCGACTTGTTTGCGGAGGGCTGCTTCGCGACGGACGACAGCATCATGACGCTTGCGGTGGCAAAGGCGATAATCGAAGCGCGCAAGATCCATCCAAGCGACGGCAGGCACGGCGAGGCGGAATTTTTGGATACGCTCCGCAACCTGACGGTCAAATATATGCAGGAAATCGGTCGCAGGTATCCAAACTGCGGTTTCGGCGGCATGTTTTACAACTGGGTGTTCAGCGATGCTCCACAACCGTATCACAGCTTTGGGAACGGTGCGGCGATGCGCGTCAGTCCAGCCGGATTTGCCGCGCACAGCAAGCAGAACGCGCTTGACATCGCAAGGGCGGTCACCGAAGTCACCCATGATCACGCGGAGGGAATAAAAGGCGCGCAGGCCACAGCTGTCGCCATTTATTTGGCGCGGCGCGGCGCACTGAAAGAAGAAATCCGTGACCACATCACAAACGAGTATTACCCGTTGGATTTTACAATCGATCAGATAAGGGGGGCGTACCGCTTCAACGAAACCTGTCAGGAAACCGTGCCTCAAGCCATTGAATGCTTTCTTGAAGCGACGTCCTTTGAAGACGCTATCCGTACGGCGGTTTCGCTCGGCGGCGACAGCGACACGATCGCGGCCATAACGGGCGCCATTGCGGAAGCGTATTATGGCGTGCCGGACGAAATCGGAAACAAAGCGTTATCCTATTTGGACGGCGGCCTTAGAGCGATTTATGACGAATGGTCGGCGCTGTATGCCGAGGGGAGAGAGAGGTTTAAGGTTCTTACAAAATATATCGAAAGAATCACGGAATCCGATTCATACGGCAAATGGATTTTTGACCAAAAAAACGATGGAACGAGTGAACATCCGACGCAATGGCCGCATGTCAGCTATGACAGACTGGTTCGCGCTTTTGCAACAGAGTTGTATCAGTTTCACGAGTCGCACCCCGAATATTCGCTTGACCGCTACAGCGAAATACTCAAAAAAAACGGCCTTGAATGGGGCGCTAGGCCAATGCGGGAAGCCAATGCAGAATCATTGGGAGAGCCATGTATTCTTGCTCTTATGATGGGAGCCGTACGAGCGGAGCGCTTCTGCGACGGCGCATTGCTTGGCTTTTTTGAGGACGGCAGCATTCTCAAATGGCTCAAACGGCTCAAAGATTTAGACATCCGGCCGAATTAATGCCGCCTTTTGTCGCGCTGCGGAGAGACTGAAGGCTTCTTTTCCATGCCCGGAAGCGCCGGATTCTTAATGATAAGCTTGTTTTTCTGGAGAATTTCGATGGTGAAACGGATTTGCACATTGATTGCTCTTGTTTTGTTTCTCGTCTGCGGCTGTGAACCGCAGGCGGCAGCCACAGTCACGGACATATCCGGCCCTGACGAAAACGGATACTATATATGCGAATACAATGGGATTCAGCGGAAGTACTGTCTGTATATCCCCGAGGCGCAGAGCGGAAACATACCGCTCGTATTTATGCTGCACGGATACGCGGACAGCGCCAAAGGCTTCATGGCTTCAACAGGCATGAACAAAACCGCCGGCCGATACGGCTATGCCGTGGTTTACCCGCAGGGCCTTACCGAAAAAACACACATTGCGGGCGGAGCATGCTGGAATTCGGGCTTGACAAACGCCGCCAACGACGACGCAGGATTCCTTAAAGCGCTGGCTAAGCATCTTCAGCAAAAATACGGATTTCGGAAAGACGCAGCATTTGCCGCCGGATTCAGCAACGGTGCTTTTATGATGTACAAGCTCGCATGCGAAGCGCCGGATACGTTCAGGGCGGTCGCCAGCGTTTCCGGAGCAATGAGCGGCGGCGCGTGGGACGAAAGGCCCGTTTCAGCGTCGGTCAGCATACTTCAGATAAACGGCACGGCCGATACCGTGGTCCCGCTCGGCACCGGAGAGAGCGATTACGGAAACGCTCCCGCCATCGGGGGCGTCATCGAATACTGGAGGAACGCGAACGGCCTTGATGAATTTGAACAGGCCTCGCTTTCCGATAAAGCGAAGGTTTACCGATATTCGAGCAAAAAGAACCGCGCTCTTGTCTGGTATGTTGAGATCGAAGGCGGCGGTCATTCGTGGCCGCAAATTCAAACCGCCGGCTTTGACGCTAACGAACTGATCCTTGACTTTTTCAGCCGTTGCGCCGCATAAACCGGTTAAGCCGCATGAGACTGCTTTTCGGAACGGATGGCGCGGGGAATGCGTTCGGCCAGCGGCGTGACCGTTTTCCATTTGACGCGGAGCACCAGTATTGTCGTGATGGCAACGGCCGTATAGTTGGAAAAAAGGTTTCCCCAGAACACCGCGTAAACGCCCAGAGATTTTTCCGTAAGCAATATAAACAGATACCGCAGCAGCCAGATGCGAAGCAGGCTGATCACCATTGTGACGCGCGTGCGCCCAAGGCCGGTAAACGCACCAAGCTGCGTCATGCAGACGCCAAAGCCCACAACGGAATAGGTATAGATATGCAGCGCTTTATTGGCGACGTCCAGCACGCCGGCTTCACGCGTGAACATCACGGTCAGCGACGACGATAAAGGCACGATCAGAGCAATGAGAAAGGCGGCCGTAACGGCGCTCATCAAGCTGCCGGTCCACGTCACGGTGCGAGCGCGTTCGCCCCGTCCCGCCCCTACATTCATGCTGACCATCGTCGTGACAGCCGCGGAGAAAGACGAAGGAACGATAAAGCAGACCGATGAAATATTGTTGGCGATACCCTGTCCGTTCAGCACGTCCGGCCCGTATTTTTGCACCTCGTTGTTGATAAGATAGAAACCGGCATACAGTATAAGGTTTGACAGCATGGACGGCGCCCCGATACGCACAAGTTCGCCGACCGTTTCACGCTCGAAACGGAAGCCCTGAAGCGAGAGGCGGCTTTCGCCCCGGCGCACAAACAGTTCCACATACATCCATCCGGTAATCAGCACGTTTGCCGACAGCGACGCCATCACCGCGCCCACAATGCCCCAACGGAAAACCGCTAGAAACAACGTGTTGAAAGCGACCTTCATCATCAGCAGCAGCACCATGCGTACAAAAGCCGCTTCCGGCTTTCCTTCGGCGTTTTTCAGCGCGTTATAAACGGCTTCAAGAAACGAGAAAGGAATCAGCAGCGCGTTGAAGGCAAGATAAGTGAACACGTTTCCGGCGATCGTCCTTTCAACCGAAGCGGATATGGGAAAAGCAAGCGCAATAAGCACAGGCGCAAGCGCCACACCCAGCGTTGCGGAAAACACCACAAGCTGCACCGCAATGCGGCGGCCTTGGCAGAAATCCTTCCTGCCGTTGGCCTGACCAATCATGGCCATGCCCGCCGAACCGAGACCCTGCCCCAGCCCCGCAATCATACCGATGATCGGTACGCAGAATGTCACGGCGCCGGCGGCGGCTGTACCCGCGATGTTGTTGATATAAAGCCCGTCGATAACGGGCAGAAGCGCCTGCACAATGCCCATCAGCAGCGTGGGCATCGAAAGCAGCAGTATGGTCTTTGGAATCGGCCCGCTGACAATCATGTTGCGCCGTTCGCCGATGTTTTGTTTGAATATGCCGAATTTCATTGTTGCGTCATCTTAAAGCCCGCAGCCCAAAAGAACGCCCCTCGAGCCGCACACAGCCTTTTCGTTATTTTTCACACAAAGTATTATTGTAGGCGCATACCGTCACTTGGTCAATGAACGAAAAGGCATTCAGCGGCGGTTTCGGCCCTGTTTGGGCGGTATTTGGCGGATTGCGTCCAAACAGGCCACATATTCTGCCTCAATCGGCTTCCCGTATATGTTTTGATGTTAAAGACGATGCATAAAACAAAAAGAAACGATGCAATGCTCTATTGTGCGCTTTGGCTGCCGTCCAAACGTATCAGCTTGGCCTTGAAGCTGATGCTTCTCACAGTACCCAGACCGTCGAACTGAACCACATAGGCGCCCTTTTCCGTATCAATATCCACGACCACGCCCGTTCCCATCACGCTGTGCCTGACGCGGTCGCCGATACGGAACGATTCCCTCTCCGCCGCGCACAAAAAGCCGCTTTCGCTGTTTGCGATATGCCATTCGGTCTTTGCAATAAGGTTTTCACTCAATTCCGCAGTGTAACAGATCCGCTCTTTATCCACATTGAATATGAACCGCGACGGGCATCGGAAAGAGCCGTCCAGGTTGCTCCCTTCCGCGTCGGTCAAAAAAAGCGATTTCTGCGCGCGCGTAAAGGCGACGAACGCAAGCCGCCGTTCTTCCTCCATGCTTTCCGGCGTGGCGGTCTTTTTCGACGGGAATATGCCCTCCGACAGCCCGCATATGAACACATGCGGAAACTCAAGCCCCTTGGCCGCATGCACCGTCATCAGCTTTACCGTATCCTTGGCGGATACAAGATCGGTGTTGGTCAGCATCGCCACGCGGGAAAGATAATGCGTAAGCGTGACTTCCTCGCCGCAGCTTTTCTCGTATTCGTATACCGACTGCTTGAGCTGCGCAAGATTGTCGAGGCGCTCCTGGGCGCCTTCCGTACGCAGCATCTGCTCGTAGCCGCTTTCATCAAGCACGGCGCTTAACAGCTCAGAAACGGGCATGTCCGAGTATCCCGCCGAAAACCGGCCGATCAACGTTAAAAACCGCTTTGCCTTTGTATTTTTGAATATTTCGTCGTCCGCCGAACGCTCAAGCGCCGTATACAGCGCACACCCGTGCCGCGCCGCATAGTCCTGCAAAAAGCGTATGCGCCTTTCGCCCATGTTGCGTTTGGGCGTGTTGACAACCCGCAGAAACGACAGATCGTCCTTAAACGCGATCAGCCTTAAATATGAAAGCGCGTCTTTGACTTCCATGCGCCCGAAAAACGGCACGCCGCTGTAAACGGTATATGGGATCTTTTCTTTAAGAAAGACCTCCTCGATCGGGCGGGACACAAAATGAGAACGGTACAGCACCGTGATATCGCAAGGTTTAACGCCGGTCTCCTCAAGCTCTTTGATTTTCCGCGCCACCCAAACGGCTTCTTCCTCGGCCGTTTGGGCATGATGATAAACCACCGGTCCGCCGTCCGCCAGACGCGCTGTCAGCTCTTTCTTCACCCGCATTTTGTTCTTGTCGATCAGCGAATTCGCCGCGGCCAGTATCTGCGGCGTTGAACGGTAGTTTTCCGTCATCACGACGGTGCGCACATCGGGAAATTCCTTGTCAAAATCGAGTATGTATCTGACGCTTGCGCCGCGCCACGAATATATCGTCTGATCGGGATCGCCCACGATGAACAGGTTTTTGTGATAGCCGCAAAGCGCCTTCATCAGCCTGTACTGCAGTTCGTCGATGTCCTGAAATTCGTCGATCATGATATACTCAAGCCGCCTTTGCCACTTGAGCTTTACGTCTTCATTAACGCCGAAAATATGAAGCGTGAATTTGATGAGGTCGTTATAATCGAGCCCGAAGCATTTTTTCTGCTGGTAGAGGTAACCAAAGAACAGGATATCGTCCGTTTTCGTTGCATCCAGGTATTTTTGCCGCAGTCCGTCAAGCGGCATCGCGATCATTTGTTCATAATATTCGGGGTCTTTGTAAATCTTGCGCATCTCGATCATATCGCGCGCGGCGGCATACGTCATATGGCGCAGCGTCAGCCCCCGTTCCTCGTAGATCACCGCGAGCATCGCGTCGATATCCGCATTGTCGAGAACAAGGAAGCTTTTGGGATACTGCACGGCATGGCTGTCTTCCTGCAGCACCGTCACGCAGAAGCTGTGGAACGTGCCGATATAACCCGTATCGCTGTCGCCCGTGAGGCGGCGGATGCGGCGGCGCATCTCGTTTGCGGATTTGTTGGTAAATGTGACGCAGAGTATATGCGACGGCATAATGCCGATTTCGTTCACGAGATAAGCAAAACGGTGCGAAAGCGCGCGCGTTTTGCCGCTGCCCGCGCCCGCAATCACGCGCACATATCCCTCTGTGGCCGTTACCGCTTCTCTCTGCCGTTCGTTGAGTCCGTCCAAAATACCGCTCAAGCCGTCATACCGTCCTTTTTTACCCTATTTTAGCACAGCGTCGGCCGCCGCGAAAGCCGCCTCGTTTACACGGCATCCGTTCCGTCCTATAATGAATTTGAAATACAGGCTTGCGAGGAAATCATGAATAAGATGCGTTTTTCCCGTATACATCCTGAAAAAACGGCCGTTTGCTTCACATTCGACGACAACTTCTCACGGCACGGCGGCATGATCGCGCCCGCGTTTTTGCGGCGCGGTTTTCGGTGCACGTTTTACGTCAACCCCGGAGAAGAAGGGTTTGAAGAAAAGCATAAAGAGGCATACGGCGCACTGCTAAGGCAGGGCTTTGAAATCGGCAGCCACGGTTATGTCCACGACAACCTGTCCAAGCTTCCGCCCGCGCACGCGCTCAAAAACCTGCAAAACGCGGCAACGCGTATACGGGATTGTTTTGGCGTATATCCCGCCACTTTCGCATTCCCGTATCACGATTATACCGGGCAAACGCTCGCAATGGCGAAAGCCCTCCATCTCGAAACGCGCAACACGCTGCCTTACTCCGTTTGGGTGGCGATCAGATCCGGCACGCCGCTCAGCGTTTATTTGAGCGCAGTCAGCCAGTGCGTCAGCCAAAACCGTCCTCTTGTCTTTTCGGGCCACTCCGCCGTGACATCACGCGAGGAGGCGGACGATGAGCGTCTCAAAAACGAAACGGGTTACAACCCGATATTGCTCGGCGATTTGGAAACGCTGCTCGATGAAATCAAGTCGCAAAGCGGGCGCCTGCAGGCGCTCACGTTCGAGCAGGCCGCGCTTCTTGCATATATCCGGCGATACGGAACGATCGACGGTGATGCGTTTTTCCTTCCGCAAGAGCGGTTTGATGCGCTTTCGGCATTCGGCCTTTGCGATAAAAGGCTGAAAAAGCTGATATGATCCGGGGCGGTATCCGCCCGGAAAAACGCCGGCAACGGCTCGGCGAATATTATATTTTCCATATTTCCTTTGCGTACTCCATCACCGTCCTGTCGGATGAGAACTTGCCCGCGGCCGCGATGTTGTTCAGGCATTTGCGGCCAAACGCCAGCCTGTCGGCATAGTCGCGGTTTGCCCTGAGCTTGGCCTCGATGTACGGCATCATGTCGAGCAGCAGAAAGTAATGGTCTGCCCTGTGCCAGCTTGCGCCCTCAAGCAGCGCGCCGTACAGCTCCTTAAAATACCCGAAGCCGTCGTCGCTGAGCGTACCGTCCGTCAGCGCGTCAAGCACGCGCCTGATTCTGAAATTGCTTTCATACAACGCTTTCGGATCATATCCGGCGCTTTGCCGGCGGATATCCTCCACGCGGGCGCCGAAAATGTAGTTGTTATCCTCCCCGGCCTCCCGTACGATCTCCACGTTCGCGCCGTCGTATGTGCCGAGCGTTACCGCGCCGTTGAGCATCAGCTTCATGTTGCCCGTACCGCTCGCCTCGGTGCCCGCGGTCGAAATCTGCTCCGATATATCCGCCGCCGGAATGATCGCCTCGGCATACGAACAGTTATAATTCTGCACGAATACCACGCGCAGACGGTCGTTTGTCTGCGGGTCTGCGTTAACAAGCCTTGCGATCTCGTTGATCAGCTTAATGATTCCCTTGGCTCTGAAATAGCCGGGGGCCGCCTTTGCGCCGAACAAGAACACCGTCGGATAAAAATCCGTCAGACTGCCGTCTTTGAGCCCGTAATAGATATCGAGTATCGAAAAAGCGTTTAGAAGCTGGCGCTTATACTCATGCAAACGCTTCACCTGCACGTCAAATATGAAATCGGGCGGGATCTCGACGCCTTCGCGCCGCGCCACCACCGCCGCGAGCTGCCTTTTCTTTTCAAGCTTCACTTCGTTGAAGCGCCGCACGAAATCGTCGTCCAAACTGCCCTTAAGCTTTTCAAGCTGTGCCAAATCCTTAAGAAAACCGTTCCCGATACGGCTTTCGATCAGCGCCGTCAGTTCCGGATTGCAAAGCCCGAGCCAGCGCCTTTGCGTCACACCGTTCGTCTTGTTTTGAAAGCTTTCGGGACGGAATGCATACCATTCCTTAAACAGATCGTTTTTGAGTATTTCGGTATGAAGCTCCGCCACGCCGTTGACACAGGCGGACATGAAAACGGCCAGCCTTGCCATGTGCACCTTGCCGCAATCGATGATCCGCATGCCGCACGCTTTTTCCGAAGGCATGCCGGCCGCACAGAGTGCATCGCCCAGCTTTTCATCGATCCGCATGATGATAGAGCCGATTTCCGGAACCACCTCGTTGATCATCTCCAAGGGCCAGCACTCGAGCGCCTCACCCATCACCGTATGGTTGGTGTACGAAAACGTCCCCCGCGCCGTCTCATACGCCTCGTTAAAGCCAAAGCCCTCGTTCATCAAAAGCCGTATCAGCTCCGGAACGGAGATCACCGGGTGCGTGTCGTTGAGCTGGACCGCGCAATGCGCCGAAAAACCTTTGAGGTCGTTTCCGCAGGTACGCTTATACCGTGCGATCATATCCTGCAGCGACGCGCTTGAAAGAAAATACTGCTGCTTGAGTCTCAGCTTTTTACCGGCGTCGCCGCAGTCGTTGGGGTATAAAACGCGCGTCAGATCCTCCGCCTGATTCTTCTCCCTCAGCGCCTCGGCATATTCCTGATTGTTGAAGGCGGTAAAGTCCAGCTCCTGCGGCGCCTCGCTCTGCCACAGCCTCAGCGTGCCCACATGGCCGTTTTGATAGCCGATCACTGGCGTATCGTACGGCACCGCCCGCACCGTCTGATCCGCAAATTTCACTGTCACCGCCCGATCGTCGCGGCGGCAGCTCCACGGATCCTCACCGGAGCGCCAGTCGTCAGCCATTTCGCATTGCATGCCGTCCACAAAAAGCTGCCTGAACAGCCCGAATTTATAGCGCAGCCCGTAGCCGTCCAGCGGCAGCTCAAGCGTGGCCGCACTGTCCAAAAAGCACGCGGCCAGCCTGCCCAGACCGCCGTTTCCGAGCGCCGCGTCTTCAATGTCCTCAAGGCCGGCCAAGTCCGCGCCGCGTTCGCGCAGCCTGTCGCGCACGCCGCTGAGCACACCGAGACAATACAGGTTGTTATACACAAGCCGTCCGATCAGATATTCGATGGAAAGATAATACGCCCGCCGCGCGCCGCCATGCTTTTTTTTGCTTTCGATCCAGTCGTCCGCTATCAGCGTCATGACGGCCTTCGACAGCGCGTCGTGAAGCTGAAACGCGTCCGCGTTTGCGATATCCGTCTGATATGCGCTTTTTAAGTTCCGCTCCGTCAAGCCGATAATCTGATTGATGTCGGTCATTTATGCGTCTCCCGTTCTATGTGATTTCAGGTTTAAACTCAAAATCTCGTTCTTGAGATCATCGGACAATTGTCCCGGCCGCATACGCCACTGCCAGTTTCCCCCCACTGTTCCCGGCGTATTCATCCGCGCGCCGGTCTGAAGCCTTAAATGGTCCTGCATCGGCACCACCGCGATATTTGCGGCGCTATTGTACGCGGCTTCTATCAGCGCACCCACGATATGCGCTTCGTCCGTGTCAAGATACCGCATGGCAAAACGCCTTTCCGAATCTTCGGCTTTCTCCCACCAGCCAGACAGCGTATCGTTATCATGCGTGCCCGTATAAACAACGGAATTGCAGGGTATATGATGCGGCAGATGCGGATTCTTATCGTCCGAACCGAACGCAAACTGCAGCACCCTCATGCCGGGATACCCGCACCATTTTAAAAGCCGCTTCACCCTCGGCGTCACCGCGCCCAAATCCTCCGCCACAACGGTAAGAGCCGCCGTTTCACGCCGGACCGCTCGGAACAGGGCGCGCCCCGGGCCTTTTCTCCACTCGCCGTACCGGGCCGTCGGCGCGTCTGCAGGTACCGCGTAATAGCATGCAAAACCGATAAAGTGGTCGATGCGCAGCATATCAAAATAGCCGGCCATCGCCGCCATGCGCTGTCTCCACCATTCAAAGCCCGTTTTTCTGTGTGCGCGCCAGTCATACACGGGATTGCCCCAAAGCTGTCCGTTTTGCGAAAAATAGTCGGGCGGCACGCCCGCAACGCTTTTGGGCTTCTTGTTTTCGTCAAGCTCAAAAAGCTCCGTATGCGCCCATGTATCGGCGGAATCCATCGCGACATAGATGGGCATGTCTCCGAATATCCTTACGCCGTTTCGGTTGGCATAGCTTTTGAGCGCAAACCATTGCTTATTGAATAGATATTGAACAAATGAATAGAAAGCGATGTCTTGCCGGAGCTGAACCGCATACCGCTCAACCGCTTCGCGCCGGCGCAGCCTAATCGCATCGTCGGGCCATTCGTTCCATGCCTTTCCGTGAAAATGACTCTTGAGCGCGCAGAAAAGCGCATAATCGAAAAGCCACGGGGCATGCCGGGCAAATTCATCCACATCGTTTTTAAGCTTTTGATAGGAACGGCCGAACGCCGTGCGAAGGACTTCAAGCCTTGTGCGCCTCAGAAAGGCAAAATCGACGCGGTCTTCGTATGGGACGCCTGACAGATGCGCGATGTCGCTTGCGGCCAGCACGCCGTCGGCAACGAGCATATCGAGGTCTATGAAATACGGGTTTCCCGCGAACGTGGAAACGCTTTGAAAAGGCGAATCACCGTATCCCGTTTCTCCGATCGGTAGCACCTGCCAGACCGTTGTGCCCGAGGCTTTCAAAAAATCCACAAACGCATATGCCTCTTGGCCCATTGTGCCGATGCCGTATGCGGACGGCAGCGACGATATGTGCATCAATATGCCGCTGCAGCGCTTCATATCCCGCGTTTCCAATCATTTTTGGGTAATCATACATGCGAAAAGAACCGATGTCAATATTACCGCCTGAAACTGCCGCTTAATTTTATGTTTCCGCCTGAAACATTAATATTGATACAACCTATTATATACTGTTATAATTTAAGAAAACGTTGAATAAATTACTGCACAAAAACACTTGGATCATCACACAATCACACCCTGTTTTCAGCCGCAATCACAAAAGATGACGTTCTGGAGTAAAAAATGCGAATATTGATTGCCGATGACAGTGCAACCTGCCGCATGATTCTTGCCGGCTCGCTCAAAAAATACGGCTACGATGTGGTCGAAACATCCGACGGCTTGCAGGCCTGGGTTGAGCTCAGCAAGCCCGGCGCACCGCAAATCGCGATACTCGACTGGATCATGCCCAAGCTCGACGGGGTTGAACTGATTCGAAAAGTCCGCGAAGCCAAAACCGAGCGTCCGCCTTATATCATCATGCTGACCGGCAAAAGCGAAACAAAAGATATCATCGCGGGGCTCGACGCGGGCGCCAACGATTATCTGATCAAACCTTTTGACCCAAACGAGCTGCGAGCCAGGATTCAGGTCGGCAAGCGCATGGTGGAGCTTCAGGACGCGCTTTTTAAGACCAACGAACAGCTCAATTATCAGGCGACGCACGACCCGCTTACCGGTCTTTACAACCGCAGAGCCATATTGGAAATACTCGACCATCAGTTTTTCCATATGGGCATCGGAGATTCGGTGCTGTGCGCGGGCATCTGCGATATCGACCATTTCAAGAACATCAACGATACGTACGGCCATCAGACCGGCGACGATGTTTTATGTAAGCTGTCGAGAATCCTTGAGCAGATCACCGGCAAATCGGATTCGATCGGCCGCATCGGCGGCGAAGAATTCCTGATCATCACCACAGCCTCTTCCGAAGAAGAAATGAGCGCGCGCTTTGAGCGTTACCGCACACAGATCGCCGAAACCCGGCTGATGACACGGTCGGGCGCGCTTTCCATATCCGTCAGCATCGGCGTCGCCAGCAGCATCGAAAAAAACTCCGTGGACGAACTGCTCGCCGCAGCCGACGCCGCGCTGTATGACGCAAAAAATCTGGGACGCAACCGCGTGATCACCCGCACCTGAACCTCCGCACAAAAAAGCAGGCCGCTTTTCAGGCCTGCTCTGTTTGTCGTAAAGCCTTCGGTTTTACGACAGTTTTCCGGTTTTGCTTGTTCCTCGCAAGCTCGAAACGGCGCAAAACCGCAAGGTGTGGGCGGCGCGGGCAAAGCCCGTCTTGCCCACAAATATTATCTTTAGCTTTATCGACACTCTGAGCAAACCGCTTTTCAGGCCTGCTTATCGATTCCGTTAAACGGCGCCGCCGGTCTTTTTACCGCGTTTTGATTGAACCGCCGCTATTGCCGCGATTGCGCCGATAAGCAAAGCGGCTATGCCGATCCACAGCCACGGGAAAGGCTGCGAACCCGCGTCTCCCGTATCCGGAACAGACTCGCCGCTTGACTCAATCCGTTTATACAGCGCCGTCACGGTCAGATCGCCCGTGATTAGGCTGTACGGCTTATCCCATCCGGCAAACGTATAGCCGGACTTTGCGGGCGGTGCGGGAGCCGTCGCGGCATCGCCGTAAGCCACGGTCTGCGTGGCGATCACTTTGTTCTGCTCGTCCACGAACGTGACCGTGTACTTGTTTTTCTCATACGCAGCCACAGCCTTGATATTCTCTTTAACGCTGGTCAGGCTTGTCGTCTCCGTATCGTCATCTCCGGTGAGCACCCACTTGTCAAACGTGTATCCGGTCACAGCGGGCGCCGTTTCAAGCGCGGCCGCGGCGTTCCAGTTCACCGTTTGAGTGGCGCCGATCTGTGTGGTGCCGTCCTGCTGATAAAATGAGACATCAAACTTCTTGAGTTTCCAAACCGCAAACAGCTCCACCACGTCGCCGTTGGTGCTGCTCAGATTGATAACGGACATCTCATCCGTATAATCCGCCGCTGCCGCATCAGGCGAAGCCGACCAGCCGATGAAGTCGTGTCCCTGTTTATCATAACCGTTTTTGGTCAGCTTGGATTCCACGTCATAGACATGGGTGCTGTTCGCCGTCATGCCGCCGCTGCCGCCGTTCTTGTTGTATGTCACAAAGTAGGTGACGGGCGTCCACAGCGCCTTATACTCTCTGTTTCCCGTCGAACCGGCGGGAATGACAACCTCCATCGTTCCGTCTTCAATGCCCGTGCCGCTCCATCCCGCAAAAAGATAACCGGTCCTGACAGGATTGCGGAGCGTAATTTCGCCGCTCTCAACAGTGTACGTATCGGGATTGTCCGCACTGCCGCCGTCATAGTCATAGTCAATATTGTAAGGTATGCAGTCGTACAGCGCCGTATATTCGAGTGCCTCGTCCGCCGGAACGATATCGGGAGACCAGCCCGCGAAGCCGTATCCGTCAAAGGGGGTTACCGCAGGCTCTTCCGGCTTCTCTCCGAACAGCGTCGGAACGGTCACAGGATTTGTTTGTCCGTTCAGCATCCCATGAATGCCCGGATTGAAGACCACATTGTAGGTGCATTTTTCAAAATGGGCGGTGACCGACTTGTTAAACCACAACTCCACTTTATTATTGCAGATGACTCCGGTGAATTTCTTGAAACACCAGCCATGCGCCGCCGTCCCGGTCAGCGTGACACGCGTGCCAGGATAATAATAACGATCATCGCCAATCGTAAACAGCGCGCCGGGATCCGTACTCACCGAACCTTCTCCGTCGATATTGATTTTCAGCTTTCTGAAAGCCTCATTGCAGCAAACGAATTTTGCCGTGACTTTCTTTCCTTCCGCAGCATCGACGTAATATTTACCATAATATTTATAAACGTCGCCAAAAAATCCGTCAAAATTGAAACCATCTTTTGCATCCGAAACTAATTTCCATTTGTTGTAAATACTTGACCATATGCAGGCGACCTTCCCGCCTTCATAGTCGATTTTCGTACCGCCGCAATACGTTTCGATCGTGATCTCGGGCTTCGGCAGATTGGGAGACTGCGCAGCAACATCTGCCGCCGGCGCTTGCAGAGCATCCGATCCGGCATTCGACGGTTGTTCTGGCTCAGCCGATGTGATGACCGCGTCATCCGCCGTCTCCGGTCCCTGCGCATCCTCCGCAAAAGCCTTCGTCGGGATCAATGCGATGAGCAACATCAGGGCAATGAGCAGCGAGGTTATTCTTTTCTTCATTACTATTATCTTCCTTTCTTATTTGACAGCAAAATAAAAAGCCGCTTCCGAAATGAGGCGGCCGAACCGTCATGGCGCTATCGCGCTTTAGACTTCATGGCTTTGCGTCCCCGGCTTTCGCTCGGGTTTGCTTTTCTCGTCGGTAAACACCGCTGCCGAACCTTCGTCCTTTTCGTTTAAGGCGGTCTTGCCACACAACACACTCCCTCCCTCAGATATTTCCCCAACATTGAACAACCGTTTCAAAATGCTTTCCTTCCTAGCTTCATTTTAGCATCGGGCAGTTTTGCGTCAATTTCTATTAATGTTAATTTATGTCGTTTCGTTTGGCCTTTTTTATACATTCATATCAATTTATAAAACCTTCATTTTCCCGCGGCTTCGCCCATATATATATGAGGGAGGAAGCGAGGGAAATATGGAAAGCATTAAACGGTCTGTAATGATGCTAAAAAGCGACAACGGCACGCTCAAAGACCTGAAGCATGCGGCTGTGCTCAAGCTTCAATCGCTGAATAACGGCCTATTCATCGACCTCACTGTGCCCTCGCAGCCTGCGGATTCGTGCGCGCTGTATCTCTTCGATTCCGAGGGCAACGACCACTTCGCAGGCGACATAAAGGACGGACGCCTCAATACGGAGCTTTCCGGTATGCCTCTGGATTCCGTGCGGGGAGCCGCCGTGGCGGATACGCGGTCGATGGCGTTCCTGCTCAAATCCTCCGGACAAAACTGGCAGGAGATAACGGCACATTTTAAGCTCAAGCATGTGCTGCCCAAAACCGAAAACAAAATACCGATAGAACCGCTAAAAATCGAGGAGCCTCCGCCGCTTGCAGACAAACAGCCCGAACAGCGCGAACAGCCCGCACAGCCGCGCGTCTGCGATTCATGCCCGCATGTGATCCGCCAAGATAAGATCAACCCGTTTCCGTACGCCTTTCCGAACAGCGAATGGGTTAAAATCTCATATCCCGGCCCCACCGGCTGGTGGCACTATATTTCGGGCAAAATCTACAGCGGCAGCACCGTGGTTGCAAAGGTGCTGGGGGTACCGGGGGAGTACGGAATGGCGCCCCCCATATGGCTTGAAGGCTTCGGCACGTATATGCGCAGCGCCGCTGCGGATGCGAACGGATATTGGCTTATGTTTCAGGACGCAGAGACAGGAGAGGTTCTGGACATGGGTCTATCTCCACGTGATGGGTAAGCACTTCCGAATAGGAAAAGCAGTACCGCCTTTTATACCCATGCTCTTTCACAAGCACTGTGAACACCTCTGGGTAAAGCCCTTCGATGATCCCGCCCATTTCAACGCCGCCGCGCCTTCCGTACCGCGTTTTAAGCGTCACGCGCACACCCTTGCTTGAACGCATCTGCCTTTTAATCGCATCCAGCGTATCGTTCATTCCGTTTGTACCGCCTTTACAGAGTCTGATCCTATGATTCCCAATAATATGAATGTTATCCTCTTTTTTTGATCCGCATTGAAATTCTGAATATCTTCTCTTTTTGACCGAATATTTTTGCGCCGTTTATCATATGGTTCAAATGCTTGTTCATATTCAATCCGATATACCAATGTATACACGCCGCTGAAAAATGTATATATCTATCCCACTTATCCACATCGTTGTCCACATCCTGTGAAAAAAAGAGATATCAGCACTCTGAGCGAGATCGTAAAATTCCTGCATGTTTCGCAAAATGAATAAAAAAGATTTTGTCGACACTTGTCGATTCTTGACGACGCTTATAATTATTCATCGGCAACACAAAAACGCTGACGGCTGAGCCAAAATACAACGAAGTATGCTATAATATAATCATCATTTTCGAATCATAAAGGTGAACGCATGAAATACGACATTGTGGCGGCAGGACACATCTGTCTGGATGTATGTCCCGCCTTTGAAGCCGGCCAGGCTCAGGATATCGGCATGCTTTTCCGCCCCGGCAAGATCATCAATATGAACGGCATCACCGTGTCCGCCGGCGGCCCCGTTTCAAATACCGGCTTTGCGATGGCAAGAATGGGGCTGCGTGTGCACCCCGTTGCCCGAATCGGCGACGATCCTTTCGGTCAGCTCATTGCCGGCATCGCGGCAGGCGAAACGGGCGTCCGCCTGCCATGCCGGAAAGGCAGCCGCACGTCGTATTCAGTCGTGTTGTCGCCGCCGGGTATCGACCGCATCATACTGCACGATCCGGCTGACAACAACGAATTCAGCGCGGATGATATCGATTTTCGCTGTGTAAGGGAAGCGGGCTTTTTTCACTTCGGTTATCCGACCGTGATGAAGAGGCTGTACGAAAACAACGGCGCCGAGCTTGTGCGCCTGTTCTCCGCTGCCAAGGCTCAAGGGGCGGTCACGTCGCTCGATATGTCTCTGCCCGACCCCCAAAGCGAATCGGGCAAAGTGGATTGGAAAACGGTGCTTCAAAAAACGCTGCCGCATGTGGATTTGTTTATGCCCAGTATCGACGAGGCGCTATACATGCTCGACCGCCCCGAATTCGAGAGGATCTGCGCAGGCGGCCGTCCGGATTTTTCGCGCATACGGACGCTCGCAAACCGTATCCTGGATATGGGTTCAAGGCTCGCGCTTATCAAATGCGGCGTTCATGGCCTTTATGTCAAAACATCCGCAGGCATGAGCGGCAGTTTTTCGGCAAGGGAGATATTCCAGCCGTCTTACCGCGTTGAACGCTTCGTCTCGGCGCTCGGCAGCGGCGACAGCGCCATCGCCGGTTTTCTTTCCGCGATGATACGCGGCTTCTCGCTGGAGGACTGCGCGCGCATTGCCAGTCTTTCCGGCGCGCTGTGCTGCACCGCTTACGACGCCGTCAGCGCCGCGCGTCCTCTTGAGCGGCTGCTTGAGCTGACGGACAGTCCGCTCAACCATACGGAGCTCCCCGCCTCTCACCTTCGCTACCACGACAAGGAACGGTTTTTTACGTCATGAAACAGAAACTTACAAGGCTTCTTCACAAAATTCGCAACCCTCAGCACGACGAAAGGGAGAAGGAATTCCTTCGGCGGATGAACTTCACCCGCCTGCTGTTTTTCGTTCCTTTTCTGATTGCCGCCTTGGTATTTCTGCTTCTGTCGCAAAAATGACCGGCAGATTCTTTATTTGCGCTGACAATTATGCTATCATAATCCAAACGGCATGAAACGGCGGTACGGTCATGGATGTAAGCGAATCTCTGGAAATGTATCTGGAAGCGATATTGGAGCTGGAAGCCAAAAACAACGTGGTGCGAAGCGTGGATATTGCACGGTTTTTAGGCGTCACAAAGCCCAGCGTCAACAGAGCCATGAGCAATCTGAAACGCGAAGGGTATATCAATCAGGAGCCTTACGGCGACGTGACGTTTACGGAAAAAGGGCGCAGCAAGGCCGCGCGGATCCACGAGCTTCATCACGTCATCACCGATTTTCTCGTCCGATCGCTGGGTATCGATGTGGCCGTCGCCGAGGCGGACGCCTGCCGCATGGAGCATATCATATCGCCCGAGACCGTCAAAGCCATGAAGGTCTATTTGACAAAGCAGCCGTAACGCTATTCGTACATCTCGAGGCTGTTCTGGCAATCGCTGCAGTAACCGCTGTTCAAATCGTAGCAGTCCTGGCACATATACGCATTGCATCCCTTGCAATGCTGCATCGCGCGCGACTCCGTGGGTTTTTTGCAGCTTGAGCAATTCATCTTTGACATGGCACACATCCTTTCCCGATATTGCTGATACCTATTATCCGTCATTATTCGCGTTTTCATACCGCCGGAAACGGAAGGGGAATTGTGACGCGGGTGAAAACCTCAGGCAGAGAAATTTGTGTTGTCAGTTTTGTAAAGCAATGTTATAATCAAACGATGTAGCGTCTTTCTTGCTCTGCGTTTTTTGCGCAGGGCCAACATCCGGCACTTTATTGACGGCAGGTGAAGCGCGGCAGTTTTGTGTGCGGAGAGTCCATAAGGGAGGTAGGATATGAACAAGTACGAAAGCATGTATATTTTGAAGCCCGACTTAGACGAGGAAACGCGCAAAGCGCTGATCGGGAAATTCTCGGCAATCGTCACGGACAACGGCGGCAAAATCGAGAACGTCGACGAATGGGGCCAAAGAAAGCTGGCCTATGAGATCGATTATATCAAAGAAGGTTACTATGTGCTCATGACATTTGAAGCACCGCCGACGTTACCTTTAGAGCTTGAACGTAATTACAACATCAGCGACAGTGTGCTAAGATTCAATGTGATAAGACTGTAAAGGCAGGTTTGTATTATGAACAGAGCCATCATAATCGGGAATCTGACCAAAGATCCTGAGCTTCGCACCACACCGCAGGGCATATCGGTATGCAGTTTTACCGTGGCGGTCAACAGGGGGTTCGGTGACAAAAAGGAAGTGGACTATATCCCCGTTGTCACATGGCGCGGCCTCGCGGACAACTGCGGCAAGTTCCTTTCCAAAGGCCGCAAAGTGGGCGTGAGCGGACGGATTCAGGTCAGAAGCTACGACGATAATAACGGGCAGAGACGCTATATAACCGAAATTATCGCGGACGATGTGGAGTTCCTGACGCCCAAGGGCGAGGGGGGCGGCGGTTTCAGCCGAGGGCAGGATGTTCCCCCGCCGCCGGACGACGCGGGCCTATTCGGCGATGAGCCGGACGATTTTGAGCCTCTGGACGATGAACAGATGCCTTTTTGACAAAGATAAGGAGGAGTCATTATGAATGACGATAAGTCGCAGAAGAAAATCCGGCGCGGCAAGCCCCGGCGCAAGGTCTGCGCGTTTTGTGCGGATAAAGCAAAGAGCATTGATTATAAAGATGTCACAAAGCTGAAGCGTTTCCTGACGGAGCGCGGCAAGATCCAGCCAAGACGCACATCCGGCGTTTGCGCCAAGCATCAAAGAGATCTTGCGATGGCGGTGAAGCGTGCGCGTATGATGGCGCTGCTTCCATATTCGCAGGACTGATTGCAATCGCATAGCAAAAGAGCGGTGACGAACCGCTCTTTTTATTTGTCGAAAAACCTTCGGTTTTACAACAGTTTTCCGGCTTTGCTTGTTCCTCGCAAGCTCGAATCGGCGCAAGGTGCGGGCTGCGCGGGCCAGGCCCGTCTTGCCCGCAAATGATATTTTGAGCCTTATTGACAGTCTGGGAGCGGCGACAAACCGCTCTTTTTTGTTGCAGCCGCTATCGTTCAGCCAGCGCGGCGCATATCGCTTCGCCGAGTTTTCCGGCTTCAGCCAGTTCCTTGTCGTCCGGATTCAATTTGGCGCTGCAAGTGCCGACCACTTCCGCGCCCAGATTCCGAAGCCGGTCGCTCAGATATTTGACGGATTCGCCGCTCCATCCGAAAGAACCGAAAGCCGCCGCCGCTTTGCCTTTGACGATCATTACGGACAGCGACGAAAGCACATCCCATACGGGCTTTAAGGCATCGCGGTTGATCGTCGGCGAGCCGATCGCAAAAGCGTCGGCCGAATGGATTTTGGCGGCGCATCGTGCGGCATCGGCGGCGGATATATCTTCAACCTCCGCGTCGCAGCCCCCTTCCCTGACCGTCTGCGCTATGCGTTCGGCGAGCTTTGATGTATATCCATAGCATGACGCAAAACCGATATATACCTTTTTGGGGTTGTTGACGGCAAGCGTATCCGACGCCCATTTCTCATAGCGGTCAACCGCAGCCCATGGGTCTTTGCGCAGCACCGGCCCGTGCGACGGACCGATCACGTCGATATGCAGCGCGCGCGTTTTTTTGACCGCATCGAGCACATACGTTTTAAAAGGGCTCATCATCGCGTCAAAATACGCTTTCTGCGCCTCGATCATCCTGCCTGTCAGCGGCGTCATGTCGTCGAAATCGCTTTCCGCCGAAAAGTGAAACCCAAACGCGTTTCCCGTCAGCAGCACGGCGTCTTCGATGATATATGTGAACATCGTGTCCGGCCAAATCAAAAACGGCGCGGATATGAACCGAAGCGTCTTGCCGCCCAGCTCGATCGTATCGCCGTCCTCAACGGTTTTGCACTCGAACTTTTCGTTTAAAATATTTCCGAGAAAAACGCTCGCGGGCTTTGTGCAAACCACCGACGCATTTTTCGCGGCTTTGAGAAGCTTAAAGAGCCCGCCGGAATGGTCGGGCTCCGAGTGGTTGCATATGATATAGTCGATGGACGATATATCACACAAGCCGGATAATTTCTCGATATGCTCGTCTGAAAAACGCTCTCCCACCGTCTCCACAACGGCGGTCTTTTCGCTCCCTAATACCAAATAGCTGTTATATGACGCGCCCCGCTTCATGTGCGGCAAAGCGCCGAGCCCGCGTGCGGCGGGATCTGTTGCTCCCGTCCAAAACACGCCTTTTGCGATTTCACAAGACCGCATACCTCTTCTCCGGATTCAAGCTTCTTCAAACATGGACTTGGATGCGCCGCACAGCGGGCATACCCAATCGTCGGGGATGTCTTCAAACGGGGTGCCGGGCGCAATGCCGTTATCCGGATCGCCCGCTTCGGGATCGTAAACGTAGCCGCAAACGGTGCACTCGTATTTTTTCATAAGCTTCTCCTTTTTATTTATTTTGAAAATAAGCGTTCAAATTGGCGACCAGCTCGTCAACATCAAGGCCGTGAACGGCGCTGGCTTCTTCAAGGCTTTCACCTGCGGACGCCGGGCAGCCGATGCAGTGCATTCCCGCTTCCATCAGCACCTTGGCGCAGCCCGGATCCATGGAAAGCAGCTGAGCGATGGTCATGTCTTTTGTAATCTGTGCCATATTGTTACCTCATTTTTTAAGTATTTCTGATCATTTTGTGCCCGCATTTTGAACACTTGATGGATACCTTGCCTTTTCCTCTCGGTACCCTCAGCTTTTGCGAGCATTTGGGGCATTTGAATATTTTATACAGCTTTCGCTGCTGACTCCTTGCTTTACTCCTATAATACCACGATTTGATCTTATTAACCACATTCATGAAAGATAAATTCTCTTTCTGCCGCTGCGCGATGTTGCGCGAGAACATGCGCCATACCGCAGCGCCCACGATGCAAAACGTGATGATAAACATATACGGCCACGGCACAAAGTTCAATATCAAAGCAAGAATGATCAGCGCAAGCGAGAGCTGATCGGGGCCGTTGCGCCCGATGAACATCCTGTTAAACATATAAACACCACCTTCAATCGTCCGCGCGTCAGACCCCGCATGACACGATCAGTTCCGGGATTCTGACCTCCTTATAATAGCTGATGAACGACGGCAAGCCGTCCACGTCCGCGGGCAGCATTATGCCGCTTTTGCCGATATCCTCGCTCATGTGCACATCTCCGCCCGCAATCGCCATCACACCGTTCTCATATGCGAATTTGAGCGCCAGCCTGTTGCGGCTTTGGTGTCTGACCTGCGCGTTGACGATCTCGATGCCGTCGTAATACGCGGGATTTTCGGGCGACAGCCCAAACCGGAAAGGGTGCGCCTGAAACACGAGAAAGCCGTTTTCGTGCATGAGGCTGTAAATCTTCTCTATCGGCAGTTTATAAAACGGGCCCGCTTCAAGCAAAAACGCTTCGTCCGGCCCGAATATCAAAAATTCATACGGCGAGCCTTCCGGCTGCACCTCCAGCCCCAAAAACACTTTAAGGCCCGTCTGCTCGCCGCGTTTCCTTGCCGCACGGTACCCCGCAAGATACCGGTCCACCTTTTCGGTCCACGACAGCCCCCTCATATCGGGCCTGTCGAAATAGCGCGAATAGAAATGGTCCGTAATGAACGTGCCCGCGTATCCCGCCGCCCTCAGGCCGTCCACCGCTTCCGCCGCTTTGAGTACGCCGCAGGGGCTGGTTTCCGCCGTGTGGCAATGCGTTTCAAACTGGTATAACTTCATTGTTTGTCCTCTGTTATATCATACTAAAAAGTTGCGTCTAAAATATAAACAACGCCATGTTTTCACATATTGTTTACAACTGACATGATAGCAAGCCCGCTTGGCCAAAGTCAATCAAACCGGCGCGTCCGAGGGGAAGATCTGCGCGGACCGCCGACCGAATCCGAGAACGCCGCATGGCCCGATAACGGCGGCACGCAAAAACGCCCCGCTGTGCAAAAATCCGCGCAGACGGGGCGTTTGCTTTATCGAAGTTGTCTTAAGCGATGGCGCCCGTAAACTGGCTGTTGTAAAGGTCGGCATAGAAGCCGTTTTTGTCCATCAGCTGCTTATGCGTGCCCTGTTCGATGATCCTGCCTTCATTCATCACGAGTATCGTCGACGCGTTGCGGATTGTCGAGAGGCGGTGCGCGATCACGAAGTTCGTACGGCCCTTCATCAGCGCAATCATCGCGTTTTGTATATATGCCTCGGTGCGCGTATCCACATTGCTCGTCGCCTCGTCAAGTATCAGCACCGGCGGATCCGCCAGAAGCGCACGCGCAATGGTCAGAAGCTGCTTTTGGCCCGACGATATGTTGGATGCCTCCTCGTTCAAAACGGTATCGTAGCCGTCGGGCAGCGTTCGGATAAAGTGATCCGCGTGCGCCATTCTGGCCGCTTTCACGATCTCCTCCTCCGTTGCGCCCTCGCGGCCGTAAGCGATGTTGTCGCGTATCGTGCCGCCGAACAGCCATGTGTCCTGAAGCACCATGCCGAAGCGCCGCCTCAGCGTTTCGCGCGGCATCTCGCTGATATCCATGCCGTCAACGCATATGCGTCCTTCGTCCACCTCGTAAAAACGCATCAAAAGGTTGACAAGCGTGGTCTTGCCCGCCCCCGTCGGGCCGACGATCGCCACCACGTCGCCGGGGTTCACCTTCAAATTCATGTCCTTGATCACCGGTTTACCGGGTTCGTACCCGAAGCTGACATGCTCGAATTCCACGGCGCCGCGCGCTTCGGGCACGTGAACCGCGTGCTTGTCGGGCGTCATCTCCGGTTCGTCGAGCACTTCAAACACACGCTCCGCCGCCGCAACCGTGGACTGCATGACGTTTGCAATCTGCGCCACCTGCGTGATCGGCTGCGTGAACTGGCGCGAATATTGGATAAACGCCTGCACGTCGCCGATGGATATCCGGCCGTTGATGACGAGCACGCCGCCGATCACACAAACAAGCACATACGATATGTTGCTCAGAAAATTGATCAGCGGCATCATGATGCCGGAAAGAAACTGCGCCTTCCAGCCCACACCGTAAAGCCGTTCGTTGATCCGGGCGAACTTCTCTTCGCTTTCCTCCTCTTTGCCGAACGCCTTCACGACGGTATGCGCGCCGTACATCTCCTCCACGTGGCCGTTAATGTGGCCGATCTCCGCCTGCTGCTTCTTGAAATAAACCTGAGATTTTTTGATGACCGTCTTTGTCACAATAAAGCTTGCCGGCAATATCACCAGCGATACCAGCGTAATGATCCACGATATCGTCAGCATCATCACGACGATGCCGAGCAGCGTGGTCACTGCGGAAATCACCTGCGTCAGCCCCTGCTGCAAAGACGTCGATATGGTATCGATGTCGTTTGTCACGCGCGAGAGGATCTCGCCGTGCGTCCGTCCGTCGAAAAATCTAAGCGGCAGTTTTCCCAGCTTGACGTCCACCTCACGCCGCATGTCGTAAACGATGGCCTGCGAGGTTTTTGCCATCACATACTGCAGCACGAATGAAAACAGCGAGCTTAAGAGATAAAGCGCGAGCACCGTCAGTATGATGCCGCCCACCTTGCCGAAGTCGATTCTCATCTCAGACGCTTGCTTCAGCTCCTCAGCCGCTTTCATGACATTGGCGGCCGTCTCCTTGTCGGGCGAATTGACAGCGGCCATCACCGCCTGTTCGGGCGTCAATGTCCCCGCCTCCATACCGGCCCTGATATCCTCCGGCAGTGCGTCCTGAAGATGGCTGTATGCCTGCCCCTTCGCCGAAAGCGGCTTAAATAGCTCCGTTGTCGCGTTGCCGAGCACCTTCGGGCCGAATATCGAAAACACCGTACTGCATACCGCCATGACGATCACGACGATCAGCGCCGCTTTGTGTTTTGTAAGGTAAGTCATCAAACGGCTGAATCCCGCTTTAAAATCCTTCGCCTTCTCGGCGGGCATGCCATGCCCCATCGGGCCGCCGCCCATCGGGCCTCGTCCGCGCCCCGGTCTAATAGGCCTTGCCGTATATTTGTTATCGTTGCTCATGCGAGTTCCTCCACTGAAAGCTGCGATTCGACAATTTCCCGGTATGTGCCGCAGCTTTGCATCAGCTGCCGGTGCGTGCCCTGGCCCACAAGACGGCCTTCATCGAGCACAAGTATGTTGTCGGCGTTCATGACGGTGCTGACACGCTGCGCCACGATCAGAACGGCCGCTTCCTTGACCTCGCCGGCCAGCGCCGCCCGAAGCTTCGCGTCCGTCTTAAAGTCAAGCGCCGAGAAGCTGTCGTCAAAGATATAGATTTCCGGCCTCCTGACAAGCGCGCGCGCAATCGAAAGGCGCTGCTTCTGTCCGCCCGAAAAATTCGTGCCGTCCTGTGACACCGCCGCTTCCGCTCCGTCTTCCAGCGTTGACACAAACTCTTCCGCCTGTGCGACCGAAAGCGCCTTTTTGATGTCTTCCTCCGTTGCATCCGCTTTTCCGAACCTCAGATTATCGGCGATCGTGCCGCTCACCAGACTTGCCTTCTGCGGGACAAAACCGATTTTTTGGCGCAGCACGCTCTGCGGGTAATCTTTCACGTCCACACCGTCCACAAGCACCCGGCCTTCCGTCGCATCATAAAAGCGCGGTATCAGCTTGACCAGCGTCGATTTTCCCGCCCCCGTACCGCCGATGATCGCCGTCACCTGCCCGGGCCGGCATTCAAAGCTGATGTCTTTGAGCACCGGTTCCGTTGCGCCTTCGTAGCAAAAGCTCACGTTTTTGAACTCGACGTGTCCGCGGACCGCCGTTTCGGGCGCGCTTTTTGTCCTGTCCACGATCGACGGCTTGAGCTCCAGCACCTCGTTGATGCGGTCTGCCGACGCCGATGCGCGCGGAAGCATAACGAACATCATCGTGGCCATGATCACGGAGAACATGATCTGCATCACATACTGCTGAAACGCCATGAGCTGACCCACCTGCACTTCGCCGCTGTCCACCCGCAAGCCGCCGAACCATATCACCGCGACGGTACCCAGATTCAGCACCATCATGATGGCCGGAAACATGACCGCCATCCAGCGGTAAACCGATATGGACGTTTTGGTCAGATCCTTGTTCGCTTCGTCAAACCGCTCTTCCTCGCGGCCCGTTTTATTGAACGCGCGGATCACGCGAATACCCGTCAGGCCTTCACGCAGCACAAGGTTCACCTTATCGACTTTCTTCTGCAGCGATTTGAAAAGCGGCAGCACATACCGGGCCACCACGAGTATCAATGCCGACATCAGCACGATGGTCGCCACGATGATCCACGATAGGCCGGTGCCTTCGTTGACCGCCATGATGATGCCGCCCACGCACATAATGGGCGCGAATATCAGCATGCTTAATATCATCACCATCGCGTTTTGTATCTGCGTCACATCGTTGGTGGAACGCGTGATCAGCGACGCCGTACCGATTTTGTCAAACTCGTTCATTGAATAATTTGTGACCGTCTTGAAAATATCGGCGCGCAGATCGCGCGCAAAACCGACGGCGGCTTTGGAGCCGTACAGCCGCGCCAGCACCGTGCAGACGGTGATAATCAGCGAAAACCCGAGCATGACAAGCCCTGTTTGAATAATCAGCCCCACATCCTTGCCGACGACGCCCTTATCCACAATATCGGACATCAGATTCGGCAGATAAAGCTGGCAGATCGACTGCGCGGCGGTCATGATCACCACGATAATCACCGGCCATGTGTAAGGCTTCAAATACCTCATTAATTTCCTCATAAATCGTCCTTTCCCGGTTTCGTCTTCAACACTTCGATGACCCTGTCCAGCATCCAATCAAAATACGCTTCGTCGTTTTCAGCCTTTCCGAACGTCATTATCTCTCTGATGATGCTTCCGGTCACATTGGTTACAAAAAGCTTCATTGCCATCTCCGGCGGCGCATTCATATCGCCCGCGCTTTTCATCGCGCTGAAATAAGAAAGAAGGCTGGCTTTCACATGATGCTCCTTTTCTCTCATGTCCTTCTCGGGCATGGAATCCCTCACCTTGTCGCGCATGATCATGCGGATAAACGGAGCGTTCTTGCGGTAATTATCGCGCAGATCATAGGCGATATGCTTCAGATCCCGCTCCAAATCATATGTGACGCCGCTTTTCAGATATTCTTCGATCGTGCTTGGATGAAGGCAGCTGTGCAGCGTCTCGTCAAACAACGCGCGCTTGGTGGGAAAGTGCCGGAACAACGTCACCTCGCTCACTCCGGCAAGCGCGGCAATATCCTTTGTGGTCGCGGCGGCAAAGCCCCGTTTTTCAAAAAGCTCACGCGCCGCCGCCAAGATATTGCTCCGCGTGTCTCTCATTGTTTCGCCTCCTTTGTTGTCAACTGAAAACTTTTTAAGTAAGTACTTACTTTCATCAATATACTGTTTTTTCGGCCGCATCGTCAACAGTCTTTGCAATCGTTCACAATATGTTCAATGATTATTTACCATTAAGATAAAAAACACTCTGTTGCGGCGCACCGCGGCAATCACTATAATGAAGGCATGAAAAAAAGATCATCCGTCGTACCGGCGCTGACGGCCGTTCTCTCGCTGCTCCTATGTTCGTGCACGCCCGCCGAAAAAACAAGCGAAACATTCGCGCTTGACACGATATGCACCCAACAGGTCATCGGTATAAATGCGGATGCCGCCGTCAGTGAGGTCAACGAAAACCTGACGCGCATCACGCGGGAGCTGTCGATGAACGAAGGTTCATATGTTTACGCCGCCAACCATAGCGCGCCGGAACCGGCGGCCGTAAGCGACGAAGCGGCCCGGCTTATTGCCGAAGCGCTGCGTTATGCCGATGAAACGGACGGCGCTTTCGACCCCGCCATCGGCGCGATATCCACGCTGTGGGATATCACCGGCAGTCCGCGCGTTCCGTCCGACGATGAAATCGCCGACGCGCTTCCGTTCACCGATTATCATAACGTCACTGTCAGCGGCAATGCCGTCACGATCGCCAAGAAGGGGACGCTGCTTGATCTCGGCGGCATCGCCAAAGGATATGCCGCAGACCTTGCCGTCCAAATTTATCAAAAATACGGCGTCGGCAGCGCGATACTCAACCTTGGCGGCAACGTCTGCGTTTACGGAAAAAAGACGGACGGCAGCGATTTCCGCATCGGCCTCAGAGACCCGCTCGGCGCGGAAAACGAATATGCGGCCATCATCAGCGTCAGCAACACCTCCGTGGTCACATCGGGCGTTTACGAGCGCTTTTTTGAAAGCGGCGGCAAAACATATCACCATCTGTTCGACCCGAAAACGGGCCGGCCTGCCGATAACGGATTGCTTGCTGTCACCGTGGTCTGCGAAAGCAGCGCCAAGGCGGATGCCCTCTCAACCGCGCTTTTTGTGATGGGGCTTGAAAAAGGGCTTGTTTTTGCGGAGCATGAAGACGGCGTGGAGGCCGTTTTCATCACGGACGACAGATATGTTTATGTCACAAGCGGACTGGAGGACAATATACGGATCACCGATGAAGCCTATACTCTCAAAAGCTGATATCCTGCTTTTCATACTCATCGCCGTCATCGCCGTTTCCGGCATGATATTGCTGTCCGGATCGGGCGGCGCGCAGACAGCCGTGATCCGCCAAAACGGACAGATCGTGAAGGAAGTGCAGCTGGATGCCGACCAGTCGTTTTGGATAGGCAGTGTCCGTTTTGAAGTCAAAAGCGGTTCGATCCGCTTCGCCGAGTCAAACTGCGCCGGTCAGGAATGCGTTCATGCGGGATGGCTCTCATCGCCGGGCAGCAGCATGGCCTGCCTGCCGAACAGAATATCCGTCACGCTCTCGGGCAAAAGCGAGGTGGATGCCATTGCGGAATAAGCTGACGCCGAGGCGTATCGCGCTGCTCGGCGCGCTGCTGTCGCTGTCGCTTGTGCTTTCGGTGGCAGAAAGCATGCTGGGAGCGCTGATCCCGATCCCCGTGCCCGGCGTCAAGCTCGGGCTGGCCAACATCGTTTCCATGTTTCTTTTAAGCTATTTTTCTCTGTCTGCGGCGCTGACGGTAGGGCTTTTGCGTGCATTGCTCTCATCGTTTTTTGCGGGCGGCTTCGGAATGTTTTTCTATTCGGTTTCCGGCGTCATTTTCAGCATTCTTGTGATGTTTGCCGCTATGAAAACGATAAAGCCGCTGACCATCACGGGCGTTTCCGTGCTCGGAGCATGCACGCACAATTTTATGCAGGTGTGCATCGCCGTTCTGACGACAGGCGAAACGCGGCTATTCTATTATGCGTTCATACTGCTCATCATCGGCGAGGTGTCCGGCACGATAACGGGCGTTACGGCGCACGCGCTGTTCGGCCGGGCCGCGGGCGCATTAAAGCTGCAAACAAAACAATAATATAACAAACGGAGGGAAAAAGAGATGCACATGGCGAACTATTATTATATCGACTGGACGATATTTCTCATCATACCCGGCATACTGCTGGCCGCATGGGCGCAGTCAAAAGTGAACGGCGCTTATCGGACGTATTCCAAAATCCCCGTCAGAAGCGGCATGACGGGCAGGGAAGCCGCCGCGAGAATACTCGCCGCAAACGGGCTTCACAGCGTGCAGATTCTTCCCGTAAGCGGCCGGCTTTCCGACAACTACAACCCCCGGAAAAGGACGCTGAATCTATCGGAGGCCTGCTATTCGGGCAGCTCTGTGGCCGCGGTCGCCATCGCCGCACACGAATCCGGCCACGCGATGCAGCATGGCGGCGGTTATATTCCGCTTCGTCTGCGCAGCTTTATGGCGCCGATGGTCAGCTTTGCGTCTTACATGCTCTGGCCCGTTCTGATACTCGGGCTTGCGCTCGGCTATACAAATACGGTGACCGTCGCCGTCTACATTTTCCTTGCGATTTTCGCATTTCAGCTCATTACGCTGCCCGTTGAGTTTAACGCGTCGAAACGCGCGCTCGCCGCGATACAGGCGGAGGGCATGCTGACGGATGAAGAACAGTACGGCGCGAAAAAGATGCTTGACGCGGCGGCGCTCACCTATGTGGCCGCCACGCTGATCGCGCTGCTCAACGTGCTGCGCTTTATGATGCTCTCGTCACGCAGGCGTTAATATTGGCCAACTCTCTTTTTATTATTGTGATTATCTTCGGCAAACACTATAATGAGTCTGATACGTTCAAGAGAACGACGCAGAAAACGGTTTAAGCCGTATCAATACGAGGAGGTATCTATGATCAACATCGACAAGCTGTCCGTCAACACCATCCGCATACTGGCGGTTGAAGGCGTACAGAAAGCAAACAGCGGCCATCCCGGGCTGCCTCTGGGCGCGGCGCCCATGGCCTACACGCTTTGGTCCAGGCATTTGAAGCACAACCCCAAAAATCCGTCTTGGGCGGACAGAGACCGTTTCGTGCTGTCGGCGGGGCACGGCTCCATGCTGCTCTATGCGCTGCTGCACACGTTCGGCTATGAGGAAGCCACTCTCGACCAGCTCAAAAATTTCCGCCAGTACGGCGCAAAAACGGCTGGACACCCCGAATACGGTCACATCGCGGGTATCGAAACCACCACAGGCCCTCTCGGCCAGGGCATTGCCAACGCCGTGGGCATGGCGATGGCGGAAGCGCACCTTGCCGCGATGTTCAATAAAGACGGCTACAACGTGGTTGACCACTACACATACGTGCTCTCGGGCGACGGCTGTCTGATGGAAGGCGTCGCGTCCGAAGCGTGCTCTCTCGCGGGCACATTGAAGCTCGGCAAGCTGATATTGCTTTACGACAGGAACAAGATCACCATCGAGGGCGAAACGGATTTCGCGTTTGATGAAGATGTCGCCAAGCGTTTTGAAGCGTACGGCTGGCAGGTGCTTACCGTCGAAGACGGCAACGAGGATATCGACGGCATCGACAAAGCCATTGCGGCCGCAAAAGCGGAAACTGGCAAGCCTTCCATCATCATCATCAAAACGGCGATCGGTTACGGCTGCCCCGCCGTGCAGGGCAAAGCCTCGTGCCACGGTTCACCGCTCGGCGACGAGAATATCGCGGCGCTCAAGCAGACGCTCGGCTGGACTTACAGCGAAAGCTTCTATGTGCCTGACGAAGTGAAGGCCGAAGCCGGCAGACGGCAGAAAGCCTATACGCAGGCCGAAGAAAAATGGAACGCGATGTTCGCCGAATATTGCGCGAAGTACCCCGATATGGCCGCGCTCTGGAAAAAATGCTTTGGTCCTGTGGACGAAAGCGTGCTCAACGACAAGTCGCTTTACGATTTTGATAAGCCGCTGGCCACCCGCCAGTCTTCCGGCATCATTCTGAATCGTCTTGCCGAAAAGCTGCCCGGCCTGTTCGGAGGCAGCGCGGACCTCGGCCCCTCCAACAACTCTGTCATCAAGGGCAAACCGTATTTTGCGCCCGACTGCCGCGAAGGCGTCAATATCCATTACGGCATCCGTGAATTCGCGATGGCGGCGATTGCCAACGGCCTTGCGCTGCACGGCGGCGTGATCCCGTATGTCGCGACGTTCTTCGTGTTCACCGATTATTTGAAAAATGCAGTGCGCATGTCGGCGCTGATGAACCTACCCGTTATATACGTAATGACGCACGACAGCATCGGCGTAGGCGAAGACGGCCCGACGCACCAGCCCATCGAACAGCTCGCATGCATGCGCGCGACGCCCAACACCTATATGTGGCGTCCGGCGGATTCCAAGGAAACGGCGGCGGCTTACATTTCGGCGCTGACCGTATCCGGCCCGTCCGTCATCGCGCTCTCGCGTCAGACTCTGCCGCTGTATGAGGAGACAGGCGAAGCCGCACTCAAGGGCGGCTATGTCTTGAAGGACTTCGGCCCGAATCCGTCCGTCATACTTATCGGTACGGGCAGTGAAGTGGAAATCTGCTATAAGGCGGGCCAGAAGCTGCTTGAGGAAGGCATTGCCGCGCGCGTGGTCTCCATGCCGTGCATAGAGGTGTTTGAGCAGCAGGACGAAGCCTACAAAAAGAGCGTGCTTCCGGACGCGCTCGATAAACGCGTGATCGTGGAAGCGGCGGCCTCTTTCGGGTGGCATAAGTACGCGGCCAACGGCGAAATCATCGCGCTCGACCATTTCGGCGCATCCGGCCCTGCGGGCAAGCTGTACGAAGCGTTCGGCCTCACAGCCGAAAACGCCGCGGCCACAGCCAAAAAGCTGCTCGGCAAATAAGCGGCACAACTGCACGAGCCTTCGGCAAACGCCGAGGGCTCACTTGTCGAAAAACCTTCGGTTTCCGACAGTTTTCCGGTTTTGCTTGTTCTTCGCAAGCTCGAAACGGCGTAAAACCGCAAGGTGTGGGCTGCGCGGGCGAAGCCCGTCTTGCCCACAAATGATATTCTTGACTTATCGACACTCTGAGCCTTCGGCAAACGCCGGGGGCTTTTGTCGTTCATATTTATCCGGACGCGACGCCTTTTTTCAAACCGATCAAAGAAAAACGGCGCTTGCCGCGCCGGTTGAGCGTCCCCGATGACGGGGCGTGGTTAGGAGGTTCCTGATTCTTCGGTAAAAGAGCGCCTTGGTTTCCGGCATCATCGGCGTTGCCAATATCAGCCGTTATGGTTGGATTCATTATCAAAAAAAGCACGGAAAAAAGCAAATCTCGTTTGAGCCCAAAAATGAAAGAAAAGGGCAGATAAAGTAAGCGAGCTCGTATTGTTACGCTTTTATGAATCAATTTAATATTTTTGTAACATGTCCAAGGTCAGAGCGTGCATTTATGCCGGGCCGCCGCACCGATTGCGTTCAAAAAGGCTTTGAGCTTTTTCAGATCCTCGTCGTACACGGCTTTGAGCGCACGGTTATATATGATGCTCGCGGGATGGTAAAGCGGAAACAGCATAAACCGGTGCGACAGCGCGCGGGCGGCCGCCGGTACGGCATGATTTTCTCCGATCGTGGCGCCGGCGCCATAAACCGCTTTGAGCGGCACATTGCCAAGCGTGACCACCACGCGCGGAGCGACGGCTTCAATCTCGCGTATCAGAAACGGGCACATGGCGGTCAGCTCTTCCTTTTCGGGCGGGCGGTTGGAAATCGTTCCCTTCCCGCTTGTTTTGTACGGCCTGAATTTGACCACGTTTGTGATGTAAATGTCTTCTCGCTTCAGCTCAAGCACAGATAAAAAGGCGTCGAGGTTCTTGCCGGCCTTGCCCACAAACGGGCGTGAAAGCCTCGTCTCCTCGGCTCCCGGCGCTTCGCCGATCAGCATGATATCGGCGTTTTCGTTGCCCTCGCCGAATACCATGTCGCCGCGCGTTTTTTGAAAAGCGCCCGCGGCGATAAAGATGTCCTCATTGATGCTGTGTAGCTTCATCGCGTCAAACCGCCTGTCTCCCGAAGTTTTGCCCTGACGGCCAGAAGATCCTGATATGCGTCCTTTTTCAGAAGCTCGTTGCGCAGCAGCGCGGCGGGATGATACGTCGGCATGATAAAAAATCCTTTTGCCTCGTGCCACACGCCGCGGTCCCGCGTGATGCGGATATCCTGCCCGAGTATGTATTTTGCCGATATGCGCCCAAGGCAGACGATGATGCGCGGCTTGATAAACGCCACCTGAGCCCGCAGGTATCCGATACACGCCGCCGCTTCGTCCGGCTCCGGGTCGCGGTTGCCCGGCGGCCGGCATTTGATCACGTTTGCAATGTAAACGTCGTTGCGCGTCAATTGAATGCTGGCAAGCATCTTATCAAGCAGCTGCCCCGCGCGCCCCACAAACGGACGGCCCAGTTCGTCCTCGTCGCGCCCCGGCCCCTCCCCCACAAACATGACGGGCGCATGGATATTGCCCTCGCCGAATACCGTATGCGTGCGCGTTTTGCTAAGCCCGCATTTTTCGCAGGCCGCCACATCGTCCATAAGGCTTTGAAAGCTTGTATACATACCATGATTATACTCCGGCCACCCGCGCCGCTCAAGGCCATGCCGCTCCGATTATGCGCAGAAAGAGCCGGTTTATTTTCGCCAAACCACATCCATACACAAAACGTAATTTTTTTGGAATTATATTGATACGGGTATGCTTTTTTTTTATAATCGTATATAATAAAAATCGGCGGCACCGTATACTCACACTCTTCAGCATGCCATCCGCGGCGGAACGATATTCGAAAGGTGACTATATTTTGGAGCAGATTATTCATGCCATTATCAACAGCATATCGGACTTCGAAATAGTCGATTTCATCGATATATTGCTTTTGGCGGTCATCATCTACTGGCTTTTGAAGCTGACGTCAAAAACGCGGGCGATTCAGGTGCTCAAGGGCCTCGGAATCATTCTTCTTGTCACCTGGGTAACCGATTTTCTGGGGTTTGTGGGGACAACGTGGCTGTTAAACTATGTGCTTAACATCGGCGCAGTGCTGATCGTGATCATATTCCAGCCGGAAATCCGGCGCGCGCTTGCGCGTATCGGCCGCGGCCGTATCGACCTTTCGCCGGCGCCGTCGGGAAACGCGCAGGAAAATGTGGAAAGCATACTAAAGGCGATTTTGAACCTCTCAAAAAAGCGTGTGGGCGCGCTGATCGTATTTGAACGCAAAACAGGGCTCAAAGACGTGATCGAGAGCGGCACACGTTTAAGCGCGGTCATATCGGCCGAGCTGCTCGAAAATCTCTTTTTCACCAATTCGCCGCTGCACGACGGCGCGGTGATTATCCGTGACGACGTGATCGAGGCCGCCGGCTGTTTTTTGCCGTTGAGCGACAACAAGCAAATCGGGCAGGAGCTCGGCACAAGGCACCGCGCGGCGCTCGGCGTTTCCGAGGTGTCAGACTGCGTGACGCTCATCGTCTCCGAAGAGACGGGAGTCATCTCCGTGGCGCAGGACGGAACGCTGATCCGTTATCTCGATACCAAAGCCATCCGCGATCTGCTGGAAGACATCTATATGATCAACAAGCAGCCGCAGAAATTCAGAGGTCTTCGCATCATCAAAAAAGGACGTGATCACAATGAAGACCGCGCTTAAATGGATATGGGACGGCTTTAAGAGCAATACGCTGATGAAAATCATCGCCGTGCTTTTCGCCGTTATTTTATGGAGCTATGTGATCTCCATCATCAATCCCGAACGGGTCAGAGTGGTTTCCGATGTACCCGTCACGCTCGACATAAGCCATCTGAGCAATAAGGATCTTGAGATATCCAACAGCCTGTCCGAACTGCTCGACAGCGTCAACGTCAAGGTCAAGGTCAAGCAAAGCGAAGTCAAATCGCTCAGCGTCAACAACGTCAGCGCCTATGTGGACCTTTCAAGGATCAACGACGTGGGCGATTATACGCTCGATGTTCAGGCAACGCTGAATCTGGACGGCAAAGTGCTGGAGGTCAGCCCGAACAAAATCAAGGTGCATGTGGAATACCATATGTCCAAGCAGGTTCCCGTGATTGTGAAGACGACAGGCAGCGTGCCGAACGGATATTATGCAAGCGAACCGGAGATACTGACCACAACGGTGGATGTGAAGGGCGCGCGCAACGATGTGCAGAAGGTGGCCAGCGCCGTCTGCAACGTGGATCTGACGGGGCTCACGGAAGGCTTCAGCAGAAACATGGATGTCGAACTTCTGGACGCCGACGGAAACGTGATCGACAAAAGTCTGTTTACGGAGGATCTGCCGTCGGTCATTGTCAAGCTGAATGTGCTGCCGATGAAAACGGTGCCTGTCGATGCGGAGAATTCGATTGTGGGGCAAGATGAAGTCGCGCCGGGCTGCGAGGTATCGGAGATCTCGTGCAAGCCGCAAAAAGTTGCCATAGCGGGCAGTGCGGACGTTTTGGCTGGCATCAGCAAAATCGGTCTGACGCCGTATTCGGTGAGCGGCAAAAGCGCAAGCGAAGCCGTCGTGCTGGAATACGCGCCGCCGGAAGGCGTTACCGTATTGACCAACCAAAAGGCCGAGGTGTACATCACAATCCGTGAAGTGATGAAAACCAAAACATATAAAGACGTCGCTCTTAAAACAAAGGATCTGGCCGCAGGACTTCACGCCGATCTGAGCAATCCGATGGTGGATGTGACCGTGATGGCGGGCGTTTCAGAGGTTTCAAGGCTCAGCCGGTCGGATATCGTGCCGTATGTGGACCTTGACGGATACACGCCGGGCACATACAGCGTCGAAGTCATGTTCGAAATTCCGAAGGGCTTTTCGGAAGAGAACTTTACGGCCAGCGCCGGCACCGTCACCGTCACGATATACTGAGTTTTCTGTATACACAAAAGGGGCGGCGGTAGCCGTCCCTTTTTAATCTGTCAAAGAGGTAACGCCACATGTCGATTATACTCGCCGGCGTCAGCGTTCCGCTTGAAAGCGGCGGCCAGACGATACGCGAAACCGCCGCGTCGATGCTCGGCGTGCCGGTTTCGGAAATCGCGTGCCTCCGTGTGAAACGGCAGGCCGTTGACGCGCGCCGCGCACGGCTTCGTTTGGTGCTGACGGTGCTTGTTGACCTGCATGACAAGAGCCGCCAAGAAACGCTCGAGGGCATCCACGGCAGCGCCGCCGCCTACGTTGAGCCGGACATCGTTTACGGCGCCAAGCCCGTTGTCCGCCCTGTTGTGGCGGGCGCGGGGCCTGCCGGATTGTTCGCGGCGCTCACGCTCGCAAAGCACGGCTACAAACCGCTTCTGCTCGAGCGCGGGCGCGACGTAGCCGCGCGCACCGCCGATGTGGAACGCCTGCGTGAAAAAGGCGTGCTCGACCCGGAAAGCAACGTCTGTTTCGGCGCGGGCGGCGCGGGTGCGTTTTCCGACGGCAAGCTTACCACACGCATCAAAGACCCCCGCAGCGAGTATGTTCTGCAGACGCTTGCGGACTGCGGTGCGCCCGCCGGCATACTCACGGACGCAAAGCCGCATACCGGCACCGAACATATCCGCACCGCAGTGTCCGGCCTCATTCAAAAAATCATCGGTCTCGGCGGCGAGGTGCTTTTTGAAAGCCGCCTTGAGGATCTCAAAATCAGCGGCGGCCATGTGACCGGCGTTACCTACGTCAGAAACGGAGTGCCGCATACCGTCGAAACGCGCGCGGTGGCGCTTTGCATCGGCCACAGCGCCCGCGATACTTACCGCATGCTGCTGCAAAACGGCGTCGTCATCGTTCCGAAGCCGTTCGCGGCGGGCATACGTATCGAACATCCGCGGGCATTTATCGACAGATCGCAGTACGGCGCGGCTTTTGGCCACCCGATGCTCGGCGCGGCAGAATACCGCCTCACCTCCAGGTGGGGTGAGAGGGGCGTCTATACGTTCTGCATGTGTCCGGGCGGCGAGGTGATCTGTTCGGCGACAGAGCCGGACGGCGTAGCGGTCAACGGCATGAGCTATTACGCGCGCGACGCGGTCAATTCCAACAGCGCCGTGGTGGTCAGCGTTTCCCCCGCCGATTTTGAAAGCGGCCCTTTGGGCGGCGTTCTTTTTCAGCAGCGCCTTGAGCGCGCCGCTTTCGCGCTCGCAAAAGGCGAAGGCGCTCCCGCCCAAACGCTGCGCGATTTTCTGGACGGCAGGCCGTCGCGCCGGTTTGGCGGCGTCATGCCGTCTTATCGCCCCGCGGCCGTCCCGGCCGATTTGAACGTCTGCCTGCCGCGTTTCATCGCGGACGGTTTGAAAGCCGGGATTAAGGATTTCGACCGTAAGCTCAAAGGGTTTGCGATGCCGGACGCCGTGCTCACGGGCGTGGAAACCCGCACGTCGTCCCCCGTGCGGCTGCCGCGCAGCGCAGACTTTGCGGCGGAAGGCATCGGCGGCCTTTTTCCCGCAGGCGAAGGGGCGGGATACGCGGGCGGTATCGTGTCCGCCGCGGTAGACGGCATCAAATGCGCACAGGCGATACTCAGCCAATACGCGCGGCCATCATAAGGAGTGTCATTTGAAAAAAATCAACGTTCTTTTCGGCAACTACGGCAGCGGAAAAACGGAGCTGTCACTGAATCTGGCGCTTATGCTTGCCAAACGGCACGACAACGTCTGCCTGATCGACCTTGACATCGTCAATCCGTATTTCCGTTCGTCGGAGCATCGGAAACTGCTAGAATCGCACGGCATCCGCGTGATTGCGCCCGTATACGCCAACACAGCGGTAGATCTGCCGACGCTTCCGCCCGATATCCTCGTTGCGTTTCAGGGCGGATATGCCGTATTCGACTGCGGCGGCGACGCCGTGGGCGCATCCGCGCTCGGCACGCTCAAAGACAGATTCGACGCTTGCCGCGCCGAAACGGAAGTGCTTTTTGTCATCAATACGAACCGGCCTTTTCAGGGCGATGCCGCGCATCTTTTCGACAGCCTCTCGCGCATACAGGATAACGCACGTCTTCGCGCCGACGGATTAATTCTCAATGCCAATCTTGGCGCAGGCACCACCGGAGACGAGCTGAGCCTCGGCCTGCCGATCGTGCACGCGCTTTCGGACATGGCCGGCATTCCTCTTAAATACATCAGCGGCACAAAGCAAGCGCTTGAGCGCTTCTTTGCGCAGCATCCGGACGTTTCCGCACAGCGAATCGAGCTTGAGATCTTCACGCGTCCCGAATGGCTGTAGAATCAGCGGAATCAGCGCAGCACGCCGTCTATCAACGCCCGGGCTGCCTGTCACACTTGCATTGCGGCGAATATAAACTATAATGAAGAAGATTTCATTTTCGGGAACGGAAGGCGGCATCATGAACGTATACGGCAATATTTTAAGCACGATCGGCAATACGCCCCTTGTGAGGATCAATCGACTGTTCCGGAAGCCCGGCGTCGAGATCTATGCAAAAAACGAGGGGACCAACCCGACCGGCAGTATCAAAGACCGCATCGCTTTAAAGATGGTGGAGCAGGCCGAAGCCGAAGGCACGCTGCGCCCCGGCAAAACCATCATCGAGCCGACATCGGGCAACACCGGTATCGCGCTCGCGATGATCGGCGCGGTTAAAGGATATGATGTGGAGATCGTCATGAGCAGCGCGGTATCCGTGGAACGGCAGAAGATGATCGCGGCTTTCGGCGGCAAAGTGATACTGACCGCAGCCGAAGAAGGCACCGACGGCGCCATACGCAAGGCGCGCGCGCTTGTCGCGCAAAACCCGGAAAAGTACTTTATGCCGGACCAATTCACCAACCGCTACAACAAAATCGCGCACTATTCGACCACAGCCGAAGAGATGATCCGCGACACCGAGGGACGCATCACGCACTTTGTATCGGCGCTCGGCACGTCGGGCACGCTGATGGGCACGGCCAAGCGGCTGAAGGAGCTCAATCCGGATATCCGCATCGTGGAAGCGCATCCGGTGCGCGGGCATTATATACAGGGTCTCAAAAACATGAGCGAGGCCATCGTACCGGATATCTACGATCCGTCCATCATCGACGTGTCCATCATGATCGATTCGGAAGAAGCTTTTGACATGGCGCGCCGCATCGTCAGGGAGGAAGGGATATTCGTCGGCATGTCGTCCGGCGCGGCGATGCTCGCGGCCGTAAAGGTGGCCGAACAAATTGATAACGGCGTGATCGTCTGCATATTCCCCGACCGCGGCGAAAAGTATCTGAGCACGCCTCTTTTTTAGCGTCAATCGTATAAACACAGCCCCGCAGGGCCTTCGGCCGAGCGCCGCAGGCCTTATTGTTTTGCCCAAAATGCGGAAAGTGTCCAAAAAAGCGCCGTTTTTCCGTTTTTGTCAGGCGAAATAACAAAATTCCCCCTCTATAATTGTCGAAAAAGACAATATCATTTCATGGAGGGTGTATATTATGAGATATAAGTCGGCATCGGAAAGCATCAAGTCTTTTGGGTTGAGACAGTTGGTTTCGTATATCAGCAAAGACCCGGACAAGAACATCCCCAAGCTGCTTGACTGGCTGGAGAAGCACGATAAAGGCGGCACAACGGTCAATCAGGTCCGGATGATCAGGGAAAGCATATCCGATACCAACAGCAACTGGTATAAACTCGTGAAGAGCTTTTGGACGGACATCGACAAGGGCGTTGTCGAAAAGCTGCTGATCGGCGCCGTCGTCAACGGAAGCATGATCGGATCGCCGCGTCAGGTCAGGCTCTCAAAACAGGAGGGCTGCAACGTGCCGTGGGCCATACTCATGGATCCCACTTCCGCCTGCAACCTTCACTGCACGGGCTGCTGGGCCGCGGAATACGGCAACAAGCTCAATCTGAGCCTTGAGCAGCTTGACGATATCATCCGTCAGGGCAAGGAGCTTGGCGTATACATCTACCTCTATTCGGGCGGGGAACCGCTGGTGCGCAAAAAGGACATCATCACGCTTTGCGAAAAACACCCGGATTGCTCGTTCCTCGCGTTTACCAACGGCACGCTGATCGACGAAGCCTTTGCGGATGAAATGCTGCGTGTGAAAAATTTCGTTCCGGCCATCAGCGTGGAAGGCTTTGAACAGGCCACCGATTCAAGGCGCGGCGAAGGCACTTATAAGGCCGTCACCCGCGCGATGAGCATACTCAAAGAACGCCGTCTGCTGTTCGGCATTTCCTGCTGCTACACCAGCCAAAACTGCGAGGATATCGGCAGCGAAAAATTCATTGACGATATGATCGAAAAAGGCGCGAAATTTGCGTGGTTCTTTACCTATATGCCGGTCGGTGCAGACGCCGTTCCCTCTTTGATGGTGACGGCGGAGCAGCGCGCCGACATGTTCAGGAAAATCCGCGAATACCGCAAGACAAAGCCGATATTTACGATGGATTTTTGGAACGACGGAGAATTTGTGGGCGGATGCATCGCGGGCGGCAGGGCGTATCTGCATATCAATGCAAACGGAGACATTGAGCCTTGCGCTTTCATCCATTATGCCGACAGCAATATCAAAGAGAAGACGCTGCTTGAAGCGCTGAAGTCTCCTTTGTTCATGCAATATCATCAAAACCAGCCGTTTAACGAGAACCATCTTCGTCCATGCCCGCTGCTCGACAACCCGGGACGGTTGACCGACATGGTCGAAAAATCCGGCGCGAAATCCACCGACATGCAATCGCCCGAAGACGTGCGCGCGCTTTCGGAAAAATGCGTCCATGCCGCGCAGTGCTGGGCGGGTACGGCGGATAAGCTTTGGAACGAGTCGCACTACTGTCATCATATGAGACGCTGAAAAGTCAAAACCGGCTGCACAATGAGGATGCGTATGTCCTTGACGCGGCAACTTCGCCATATCATAATAAAAGTGGGTTCATGCGCATCCTATCCCATTCCCGAAAAAGCAGGTAACCGTAATGGATCATTCAAAGCTTACGAAAATCGTTGTCGCCAACGCCGTCAAAAAAGGCATCCGCGACATACGGAACGATTCCGACAGAGGCGTCCGCTATATGGTGGACCTTGGCGCGCATGTCGCCAAAACCCGCGTGCAGAAGGAGTTCTTCCAAAACGCGCAGTCGCTTCTTAAGAACCCGAAGAGCGTCTATTACAGGCTGGCCGCACAGGTCATCAAGGATGTCGATCCGAAAACGCTTGAAACGGTGGGCATGAACATCGGCTATATGTCGTGGACGTATGGCGCGCGCATCATCCGCCAGCATGAAAGCAAATGCGGCTATAACGTCCCGTGGACGATTTTTCTAAACTGCGATGTGGACGCGGCCAAAACCGTCGATTTTCACGGCATTGTCTCGCAGGGCCAGTCCATGGGCATTTTTACCTATTTCGTGTTTGTCGGCCAAAAAACCTCGGAAATCAAACCGCTGCTTTCGCTGTTTGAAGCGTACCCGGACTGCGCGTTTATCGTATTCTCCAATTCCGATTCGTTAAGCGCCGTTCTCTGTGAAAGCAAGGCGCCGCTTTTCAACGTGATGATTTCCGTCGGCTGCACACAAGCGCATTTTGAGCGCCACGTCTCAATGCTTATCCAAAACAAGCGTCTGTTCGGCGTCCACTATCTTTATAACGACGCGAATGTATCCGATGTGCTCAAAGACCGCTGCGCCAAGCGTTGGCATGCGCTCCGATGCAGCTTCGGTTTCTTCGTTGCCGACGATAACTGCAGCGAGGAAACGAAAAAAAGAGTCAGCGCGCATATCGCCGATTACCGCAGCCGGCAGGCATATCCGCTGTATGTGTTTGACCTTTACGGCGATGTGGATTATGTGGACCGAGTGATATCCACCGAATCGTGCATGGCGGAAATACGCTGTGACGGCAGCGTAGTGGCCGGAAACAACGCCGTCGCGAGCGTCAGCGCATTAACGTCTTCACTCGAACAGATTTTGAGCGCGGCGATGCCCCGCGTGACATACACGAACCCATAAGAACAGGTGAAAAACATGCCGGTTCCCGCAGTCACAAAAAAAGCGCTTGCCGAGTCGATGAAACGGCTCATGGAAACAAAGGCTTTCTCGAAAATCAGCGTCGGCGATATTTGCGAACAGTGCGGCATGAGCCGCAAAAGCTTCTATTACCATTTTAAAGACAAATATGAGCTCGTCAACTGGATATTCTATACGGATCTGATCGCTTTTTTCGAACAGAACGGCGATATCGACGGGCACACGTTTTTCAATACGATATGCGGATATCTGTATGCCAACCGCACGTTTTATTCAAACGCTTTCAACGTGGAAGGACAGAATTCTTTCACGGAGTTCTTTCAGGAAACGCTCGAATCGTTCGCATATGAATCCTTTAAAAACCGCATTTCCGATACCGGCTTCCGCGACTTTTTCTGCGCATTTTTGACCGCCGCCGTGCGTGAAAGCATCATCAAATGGCTCAAAGACAGCGCGCCCATGCCGCCGGAAATGTTTGCGGATCTATTGGAACAGGCGTTCCGATATATCGGCATTGATACCGCTAAGCCTTGAGATTGCCTTTCATGCGGAACAATGCCAGAACCGTTCACGCATCGTTCTGATTCGTCTTGCGAAAAACGACCGTTCGCTCCTTCAACGATATCTTACCGACCTCATAGCCGTACTGAAGCAGCTCTTTTTTATAGTTCAAAAAGGAATGATCGAGCACCGTTCCGGCGATTTTTCCGATCTCATCGAAAGTCAGTATGAAGGCGTCCCTTCCGTCGCTTTGCACATGCTTCCATAACGCGTCGTATTTGCTCATCGCATCGCCTCTCACCGCGTCAGCATGATATGGACCGGATATAAGCCGCCGCCGTCTAGATCAGCTTATCCATCTGCGCGTCCGTACCGATCGTGATGCGCAGATAATCGTATATGCGCGGCTTGTTGAAATGCCGCACATAAATGCCGTTGTCCGCGAGATACTCCTTGAGCGCCGCCGCGCTGGCCTGCGGATGCGACGCGAACACAAAATTCGCGCTTGACGGCAGAACGCGAAAGCCGATATCGGCAAGGCGCTTTATTGTGTTCTCCCTTGTCGCGATGATCTTTTCACTCATGGCCGCGCAATACGGCTCATCAAGCAGAGCCGCCGCCGCCGTTTCCTGCGCCACCATATCGAGCGGGTACGAATTAAAGCTGTCTTTGATGCGCATCAGCCCCTCGATCAGGTGGGGCTGGCCGATCGCGAAAGCGACGCGCAGCCCGGCGAGCGCGTGCGACTTCGACATCGTGGACACGATCAGCAAATTCGGATATTGGGGGATCAGCGGCGCCACCGTACCCGCGCCGAAAGACGCGTACGCCTCGTCCACGATCACCACATGATCGCTGTTGTTTTGCAATATCCGCTCGATATCGCTCCGGCCAAGCGCAATGCCCGTGGGCGCGTTGGGGTTGGCAAACACCACGCCGTTTCCTCTCATATCATCCACGGGTATCGTGAAATCGGCGTTCAGAGGCACCAGCTTATAGCTGATGCCGTAAAGCTCCGCCCAAACGGGATAAAAGCTGTATGTGATATCGGGAAACGCGACGTCCCCGTCAAAAAAAGCCTGAAACGCAAGCCCCAGCACCTCGTCGGAACCGTTGCCGCAGAATATATGGTCTTCCGAAAGACCGTACACTTTGGCGGCCGCGCTTCTGAGGCTGCCGCCGTCGGGCCTCGGATAAAGACGCAGCCGCTCGCCCGCAAAGGCTTGCAGCACGCATAGAGCCTTCGGAGACGGCGGATACGGGTTTTCGTTGGTGTTGAGCTTGATGATATCGCTGCCCGCAGGCTGCTCTCCCGCCACATACGGGGTAATCGTCGCGGCGCGGCGGCTTAAATACTGTGTCAAAGCAAACCTCCGAATGTTTTTTATCATATTATCATAACCGCCACAAAAGATTAACATTTTTTTGCGTCTATGATAAAATCATCTCATGAACAGATGCTTATGGGCAAGCGGCGGCGACGAGCTGCTGCGCGACTATCACGACAACGAATTCGGCAAGCGCAAAAACAGCGATGCCGCGCTGTTTGAGAAGCTCTGCCTTGAATGCTTTCAGGCGGGGCTTTCATGGCGCACCGTTCTGTATAAGCGCGAGGCCTTCCGCCGCGCCTTTCATGGATTCATCCCGCAGCGGGTGGCGCTGATGACGGAACGGGACGCTGACACGCTGATGACAAACAGCGCCATCATCCGCAACCGCCGCAAGATCGACGCGGTTATTCACAACGCGCGTCTTCATACCCTGCAGTTTCCGACGGAGGGCAGTTTTTCGGATTACGTTTATCGCTTTACGGACGGCGCCGCGCTCAGCCTCGACCTCAAAAGGCGCGGCTACCGCTTTCTCGGCCCCACAATATGCGAATCGTTCCTCGGGAGCGTGGGCGCCATTGAAGGGCACGAGCCCTGCTGCGACTTATTTAAGGGTTAATAGCCCTTCCCGATGATAAAATCCGCCAAGTCGCCCGTCATGCGTTTTTGCTCCCCGGATACGGCCATCCCGGTCAAACGCCGCGCAAGCTCACGGGATTCAAACGGCGCCCCGATCAGCACATCCGGCAGCGCGTCGATGAGATCCGCATCCAGCGCGTCGGAAAAAACGCGCGCATCTTTGATTCTTCCGTTTTCCAGCACAAAACAAAAATCTACGCGTCCCCATGCAAACCGCTCGCCCGTTTCGATATCGAAACGCGGCGAACTGCCGAGCCGCCATTCCCACGACGCGTTGCGCTTTTCGATTGCGGCAACCGCCTCATCGTCCAGTTTCCAAAGCGGTTCATACGCCCCGTAGGCCCTTTGAAAGCTCTGTAAAAGCGCGCCGGCCATCGCTTCAACGGTGATGTCTTTGTTGCGATCCCTCAGATTGCAGACGCGCGAACGCACCGATTCCACACCTTTGGAAACGATCTTGTCCTGCGAAACCGAAAGATAGCGCGCAAGCCGCGTCATATCCGCATCGATCAATATGGTGCCGTGGTGAAACGCGCTCGTCTTTTTGAAACAAAACGCATTGCCCGAAAATTTCGCACCCTGCGAAAGGATATCGTTTCGCCCCGAGAACTCCGCCTCAACACCCAACGACTTTACGGCGTCAAGTATCACGCCGAGCTGCCGGTTCAGATCGTATCCGGCTTTATCCACGATGAATGAAAAATTGAGGTTGCCCAAATCATGAAACACCGCGCCGCCGCCGGATATGCGGCGAGCGAGCTTGCCGCCCTCGCTTTGGAGCAGCGTGTGACGGCATTCCTTCCACGCGTTCTGGTTCTTGCCGATCACAACAGTGTTCTGATTCTGATACAGATACATCACGCATGTTTCGGGCGGCAACGTGAGCAGTATATGCTCCTCCACCGCAAGGTTGTGCCATGGGCATAAAGAATCCGACCTATGAAAATAAAATCGCCTGAGCATCAAACGGCCTCCCGATATGGATTAACGCCAATATACCACAGCCGCCGCCTTCAGCCAAGATTTTTGCACGGCGCCCTTTTCGGCTCAAAAACCTTTCGTCTTGAGTATGAACTGTACGGAGGCATTGTTTCGGCCGTCCATAAACGACCTATAGCTTTCGGCCTTCTCCGACAGCGCGTTCAGATATGCCTGCATGCCGTCGAAATCGTCTTTGAGCGGCCTTAAGCCGTCCTCATCCAAATCCGAAATGCCGTCCTTGAGCCGCCACATGCCGTCGATGAGACGGTCGAGCGCCTCAATGAGCTGCGGAGCTTGCGCCGCCGCCTCGGAAGCGCCTTCGGCGACGTCATCGGCGCCTCCCGAAAGCGTACCCGCCGCGCCGCGGAGCTTGCCGCAGGCCGACTTTATGCCGTATGCGCCGTCCAGCAGCTGCAGACAAGAGGCGTAAAGCGACGCGCTTGCCGCGCGTAATTGGCTCACACCGGCGGCAAAATCTCCCGTAAAGCCCGCGCTGAACTGGACCAGCCCTGCGCCGAGCTGGGCGGATGAGGATTTGAGGCTCCCCGCCGACGACGTCATATTCATAATGGCATCCTGCTGTGCGTTGAGGCCGGCGGCGAGCGGCGCGGCAGCCGGGTCCGAAGCGGCCAGCGCGGCGGCGTTTTCCGCCAGCGTTTTGTTTGATGCGGCAAGACCTTCAAGTCCCGCGCACATCTGCCCCATGCCGCCGTCAACGCCTGCGGCCAGCGCGCTAAGATCCGATATGGTTTTTGCCGTCGCCGCTGCATTCGCTTCAAGCGTTCCCATGCCGGTATCGAACGAAGCAAATGACGACGCAAACGCCGACATGCCCGCGTAAAAGCTGTCCGCCGAGGTTTCCAGCGCCTTGATGTTCGTATAAAGCGCATCCGCGCCGTTTTCCAGCGACGACGCGCCGGATGCGAGACTCTTTAAACCGCTCTGCGTTTGTTTTGCGGCGTTTTTCATTTCCTTCAGGCCGTTAAGCAGCTCGTTCGCGCCGGACTTCATGTCTTCTGCGCCGGCGAGCATGTCGTCCGCACCGCTTGTGAGCGCATCAATATCGATATAATCTCCGAAGGTGTCCAGACCGGGCAGCGCTTTGGGGATTGCCACGATGCTGATGGGCTCCAGCGCCATGTTTGTGCCGAACAGCATGAGCGAAAATGTGCTTTCGGGCAGAGGAAACGCCGAGTACGCCACCGTATAGCCGGAGCCCGCCTTCACCACGGACGCCGTTTCCGGAATATCCCGTACGGTATACATGGCGCCGTCCAGGGAAAAGGATATCTGCACGGCAAACGGCGTCATTATTTCGCGTCCGGTCAATTCGTCGGTTTCACCCGTACCCGTATTGTTTCGCATTGTGATGTCTATCTTCAGTTCGCCCGTCCGGCCCGTGATTTCCTCGGGCCTCGCCGTCCGGCCGTTCAGCGAGTAAGCGATTTCAAAGCTGACGGGCAGCGCCTTTTGCGTCTCACCCTGATAGTAAAAACCGTCTTTTCCGCCCAGACCCGCGGGCCACGTGATCTTATCGCCGTCGATCACAGGCGCGTCCGGCCCCGACAGGTTTTCAACCGACGCATATTCGCCGTAATCCACGATCTCGCCGTCCGTATAAAAACAGTTGACCACGGTCGCTCCCGTATAAGCACCGTCGTTTGAAAGCACGGCATAAACCGTCTCGCTCTTTTGTCTTTCGGGGTTAGGCTTTGCCGCGGCGCTTCCCGAAAAGCCCGCCGCAAAAACGGCTGCCGCCGCCGCAGCCGCCGTGATACGCAGCACATTTTTATGGGGTTTCAATTGCATCATCCCTTCTTTCTCCTTTCGCGCAGAGAAAACGTCGTGGCCCGAAGCGGTCTGTCGAACAATATGAACAACGCGGGCAGCGCAAACATGATGACGACAAAGCTGATCAGCGCGCCGCGCCCCACCACCGACGCAATCTCTCGCGTGGCTTTGATGGAGCTGACCGTCGTGATAGACAGCGTGGCGAAATAAAAAGTGAGCACGCTTGTCAGCATGGGCTTCGTGGATGCGGCGATCGCCTGTCTGACCGCCGTTTTGGCGTCGCCCGATTGCCGGCGGAATTCCACATACCGCGATGTGAAAAGTATCGCATAGTCCACCGTCGCGCCGAGCTGTATCGAATTGACAAGCACGGGCGTGATGAAAATCATATCCTCTCCGAAGTAAAAGCCCCAGCCGACGTTGATATAGATTGCCGCCTTGATAACGGCAACCAAAAATACAGGGATCAGCAAAGACTTGAACGCGGCCATTACGATCAAGAAGATGAACAGCACCGAAATGACGTCCACCGCCATATTATCGGTTTTTGCCGTCGAGGCCATATCCGCCGCGCTCGCGTATGAGCCCGTCACATAGCTGTCGTCCCCGAAATGCGAACGCGCGATACCGCGGATATCGCCGATTGCGGCGAAAAGCGTGTCGTTGTCAAGGCCGCCCCGCAGCGTAACGGTAAACCGGCGGTAAGTATCGCCGATATAAGCGTCTTTGAACGCGTCGGGTATGAACGCATCCGGCACCGCCGCCGCCTCGCTGTTTGAATACGCGGATACCTCGCGCACGCTGTCCAGCGCGCCGATCTGCCTTACCGCGGCCTCTTCCTCTCCGGCGTACGTCCTGCGGTAAAGCACATGCACCGTATCCGTCGTGCCGAACGTATCGCTGATTTTTTCGGTGGCGACGATCGGCTTCGCATCCTCCGGCATGAATTTGTCGGACGTATAATAATAGCGCAGATTCTGGCTGCCGATAATGCCGGGAATCAGCGCAGCCGCCGCCACGCCGAGCAGCACGAAGCGGTATTTGATAAGCGGATCCGACAGCCGCCCGAGCGACGGCATCAGCACGCGGTGGCTGCGTTTCCCGACGCCGTAAGTGGCGAGTATCGCACACGGCAGAAACGTGAGGCTGGTTATCAGACTGAAAACGACGCCTTTGCACAGCACAATGCCGATATCAAGACCGATCTGGTTCTGCATGAACATCAGCGCGGCAAATCCGGCGCAGTCCGTAAGCGCGCTTGAGGATATTGCGGTCAGCGTGGCGCGCATCGACGATACCATCGCCATGCTGACGTTGCCGCCGCCGTTCTTTAAATCCTCCTCAAAGCGGTGGATCAGGAATATCGAAAAATCCATGGAAATGGCGAGCTGCAAAATCGCCGCAATAGCTACCGTCAAGAACGAAACCTGGCTGCGCACTAGAAAGTTCGTACCGTAATTGAGCACTATCGCGATGCCGATATTGAGTATGCACAGCAGCGGCGCCATATAAGAGGATAGCGAAACGGCGAGTATGCCCAAAAGGATTGCACCCGCTATCAGCAGATAAAGGCGCTGTTCCCTGTGAAGCGTTTGGCGAAGCTCGCTCAGTATCACCGGCTGCCCGCCGAAATATTCGCCGTCTTCAAGCAGCGAACCGATCTCGCTCACCGCGTCTTCAGAAAAATCGCTCCGGCTGCCGCCCTCAAACGAAATAACCATGATCGTGCAATCGCCTTTTTTAAAGCGTGAAAGCACATCCTCCGAAAGAAACGCCTCGGGCGTATAGATATCGAGCGTATCGTCCATCCATTGTACGCTCTTTACGCCGTCTATCGCTTCAATGCGCTTCTTTAACGCCTCAGCCCGCCAGTTCTCTTTGTTTTCAAGCAGCAGATAGCCTTGAGCGCACGAAGAAAACTCCCTTGCTTCAATTTCGCCGCCCGCCACCGAATTGGCCCCTTTTGGCATAAAATCGGACATCTCAAAGCTTGTTTTTTCCAAAGGGATGCCCAAAACCGAAGCGCCGCATGCAAGCAGCACGCATGCAATCACCAGATATTTGTGCCGGACAAAAAAACGAAAAAGGCTGTTCATAATCCACCACCCGCGTTTGCGGCAGCGCCGAACGATTGTTTAAAACCGATATTTGTTTTATAATAACAAATATTAGAATCAGACTCAAGCCGGCTGAAAAAACGCATGGCCCTCTGTTTTACTCCGAAGCTTTTCAAACTCCGTCAATGGCATGCTTGCTTTTAAAATCGCTGTTTTTTGCCGTTTCAGCGAGCTGCCTTGCCAAGCGATTTCCGTTTGGCAAGGAATATTTGTTGAACAACCTTCCCGAATATAATATAATGACCACGTTAAATTTCGAATAAAGGGGAAACCAAATGAAAGCACTGAAAACAGCCGTATCGCTGGTTCTCGTATTGTGCACGGCATTCGCATTTGCGGCTTGCGCACCGCAGACTTCCACCGAGCCGTCCGCAAGCGAATCCGCTTCTTCTGCGGCAAGCGAATCCGCCGGAGCGAGTGAATCTGCCGCGCCCAGCGAGTCCGCAGCCGCCGGCACTGAAGGCAATGTATTGACGTTGGGCACCAACGCCACTTTTGCGCCGTACGAATATTATGAAGGCGACGAAATCGTGGGCATCGACGCCGATATTGCCAAGCTGATTGCCGACAAACTGGGTATGACGCTGAAAATCGAGGATATGGAATTCAATTCGATCATTCCCGCCGTGCAAAGCGGCAAGGTCGATATCGGCATGGCCGGCATGACGGTGAACGACGAGCGTCTGCAAGCCGTCAATTTCAGCACATCGTATGCGACAGGCAAACAGGTCATCATCGTCCGTGAAGATTCCGACATCAAATCCGCCGACGATTTCAAAGGAAAAACGATCGGCGCTCAGCTTGCCACCACGGGCGATTATTATGTGACATGGGACTACGTTGATACGGGGCTTGCCCAGATCGAACGGTACAGCAAGGGCGCCGACGCGATTCAGGCTCTCGCGCAGGGCAAGATCGACGCGGTCGTGATCGACAACGAACCCGCCAAGGTATTTGTGGCGCAGACCAAAGGGCTGAAGATACTGGAAACGGAATACGCATTGGAAGACTACGCCATCGCCATATCGAAGGACAACAACGATCTGCTTCAGAAGATCGACGGCGCGCTTCAGGAGCTTATCGCTTCGGGCGAGGTGCAGAAGATCATCGACAAGTATATCAAGGCCGAATAATCCTTGACAAAGCACAGCTCCGCTGTTACTTTTGAAAGGGCAGAGCAAATGCGATAACAACAGGGCTGCCTGGCGTTTCAGGCAGCCTTTTTTTAATCAGCTTTCGGCAAAAGGAGGGGGTTTATATGGCTGAGTGGTGGCAGCAATTCGTGAAGGATTTCACAATCGCCTTTATCGATCACGATCGCTGGAAATTCATCACGAACGGCTTGCTCAATACGCTGATCATCACACTGTTCGCCGTCATGATCGGCATCATAATCGGCTTTATCGTTTCGGTTATACGCACCACGCACGATAGAACCGGCAAACTCAAAATCAGCAACACAATATGCAAGGTTTATCTGACGGTGATTCGCGGCACACCGGTGATGGTGCAAATCATGATCGCTTATTTTGTCATATTCGCCGCCGCACCCACCGATTATAAGATCCCGATTGCGATACTGTCTTTCGGCATCAACTCGGGCGCTTATGTGGCCGAGATATTCCGCAGCGGAATCAATGCGATTGAAGCGGGCCAGTTTGAAGCCGGCAGAAGCCTTGGGTTCAGCTATAATCAGACGATGTGGCACATCATCATGCCGCAGGCGTTTAAAAATGTTGTTCCCGCGCTTGCCAACGAGTTTATCGTGCTGATCAAGGAAACCTCCGTAGCCGGCTACATCTCCGTTGAAGAGCTCACGCGCGGCGGGTTTATCATCGGCGGCGCCACATTTGCGTACACGCTGCCGCTGCTTGCGGTGGCGCTGATCTACCTGATGCTGGTCATGCTGCTTTCGTGGGGCGTGAGCAAGCTTGAAAGGAGGCTGAGACGCAGTGACCGATAACGACGTTTTGATTCGCACACAAGGGCTTGAAAAACATTACGGCGCTATCAAAGCGCTTGACGGCATCGATTCCGAAATTCATAAGGGCGATGTCGCGGTGATCATCGGGCCGTCCGGCTCGGGAAAATCCACATACCTTCGCTGCCTGAACCTGCTGGAGGTTCCGACAGGCGGTCACGTATTCTTCGAGGGTATAGACATTACGGATCCCAATGTGGATATCAATATCCACCGCCAGAAGATGGGCATGGTATTCCAGCAGTTCAATCTGTTTCCGCACATGAAGGTTATCAAAAACATGACGCTTGCGCCGGTGAAGCTGCTCAAGCTTTCCGAGGAGGAAGCCAGAGACCGTGCCATGACGCTTTTGAAGCGCGTGGGGCTTGCAGACCGCGCGGAAGCTTACCCCGCTCAGCTCTCGGGCGGCCAAAAACAGCGCATTGCAATCGTGCGGGCGCTGTGCATGAACCCCGACGTGATGCTGTTCGACGAACCCACTTCCGCGCTCGACCCCGAAATGGTCGGCGAGGTGCTTGACGTGATGAAGTCTCTCGCACAGGGCGGCATGACCATGGTGGTGGTCACACACGAAATGGGCTTCGCGCGCGAGGTGGGAACCCGCGTGCTGTTTATGGACGAAGGCCGTGTTATCGAAGAAAACAAACCCGCCGAGCTGTTTGACCGTCCTCAAAGCGAACGGCTGAAAAGCTTTCTCGCCAAGGTGCTCTGATCCAACGAATCTGCGGCCGCGCCATGTCTGCGCGGCTTTTTTATTTTCATTCCGGTATCGCACAAATAATCGTCCGGCCTTTATTGAGCGGTTTCAAGAAATGTCATATAATAAAAACGTCCAAAATTCAACCGACGGGAGACCCCCAAATGAAAGCAAAAAAAACCGCGGTGCTGCTTGCGCTTTTGATCGGTTTGTCCGCTGTGTTCGGAGCGTGTACGCCGCTTAATATTGAAGAAAGCGCAGTCGGCGATGCAGACGGCGAAACAACGGATGAAACGGGCCCTCCGAAGCTTGTAATGGCGACGGACGCCTCGTTTGCGCCGTACGAGTACCTAAACGAACAGGATATCGTCGGGATCGACATTGACATTGCCCGGAAAATCGCGGAAAAGACAGGCTATTTGCTTGAAATCAGACAAATGGGATTCGACGAAATCGTTCCCGCCGTGCAGAACGGAACGGCCGACATCGGCATGGCGGCATTGACCGCCAGCGAAACATGGCTTGCGTCCGTCAGCTTCACAATCCCCTATGTGGTGGGAAAACAGGCCGTCATCGTGCCGAGCGAATCCGATATCTCATCGCCCGCCGATTTGACGGGTAAAAAGCTGGGCGTTGTGGAAAACACAGCGGGAGAAACCTATTGCGTCGAGCAGTTCGGAGAAGCGCCCATATCCCGGTTTGCAACCGGGGCGGAAGCGGTTCAGGCGCTGATCAGCGGAGGCGTGGATGCCGTCGTCACAGACCGTGCCCCCGCCGTCGAGCTGGATCTTGAAAACACAGGCGTTGAACTCCTCGATACGCTTTACAGAACGGACAGCTACGCCATCGCGGTAAACAAAAACAACTCGTCCTTGCTCAAGCTCATCAATTCGGCAATCGCGGAGCTTGAAGCGTCGGGCGAAATCCAAACGATCGTCAGCCAGTATATCAAGGCCGAGTGAATTTCCCAAACGGCATCCGAGCCGCCGTCGCCGGGCGCTGACCGTATGGCGTGCGGCTTTGCGCAGGCAAAGGGCCGCGCCCTTGCTATTCAGTCTGCGTTCAGCCCGCAGACTTTCGCAAGCTTTTTAAATATATCCGTATTGTCGTAAGACCCGGCGAACATTTCCGCGCCCCTGCCGTATGCATATACCGGCACAAGACCGCCCGTATGCGCATACGTCGTCCAGCCGATGCCCGCCTTGTTGTCAAGTATATGTGTCAGCGTCACCGTCAGCGGTTCATAGCCTCCGTACAGCCGCTTCGCCTCATCGGAACCGGGTACGCCGTTAAGCGATGCCTCCAGCGCATCAAGCAGCCTTTGGTATTCGTCCGCGGTCAGGACGGCATACAGGTTTTCCGCCGTATCATCCGGTGCGGCAAGACCAAAGCTCCGCTTGATAAGCGGCACCACATCGCTCATCAACAGCTGCGTCTTGCTCTTTTTCAGCTCCTGAAATGCGGCGTCAAAAGCCGAATAGGAAAGCGTCTGCCCTTTGAGCAGTGAAAAGCGCGTATTGTAGCCGGTATCCGCACAGCCGATCGCCATGCCGCCCGTCTCATGGTCTCCCGTCACAACGATCAGCGTTTCTTCCGGATGCGCCTGCGCGAACCCGACCGCTTCGGCCACCGCATCCTCCAGCACAAGCGTTTCGGAAATGGCCGTCATCGCATCGTTGGCGTGGCATGCCCAATCGATCATTCCGGATTCGCACATCATGAAAAACCCTTTTTCGTTATCAAGCGCGTCGATCCCCTTCCGCACAAAATCGGCAAGCGTCAGCCCGCCTTTCTCCGCATCCAATGAAAACGGCATCGCCGAAGCGCTTTGAAGCGCGGGACTCACCGCATACGTTTTGCCTGAAGCGCCGCTGACCGCCATTATCTTTTCCTTTGTATCGGCGATGGCATACCCGTTTTGCGCGAACAGGTCAAATGCGTCTGCCTGCTGTCCTTTTGAGCCGGAAGGGCTGACCAAAGACCCGCCGCCAAAATAATCGATACCGCTTTGGGCCATCTGCCGCGCAATGTCATCATAATCCCCCCGCGAATCCGTATGTGCATAAAACGCCGCCGGCGTCGCGTTGTTTAAAGACACCGTGGATACAATGCCGACTTTTCCGCCGTTCTCTTTGAACAATTCGGCAATGTTCTTTGGTATCTTTTCATCATCCTCCGTCATGCCAAGCATGCCGCTCTGGGTTTTGATGCCGCACGCCATCGCCGTCGCCGCCGATGCCGAATCGGGAATGACCGACGTCAGATCGAATGTGGTCGCCGTACCGGTAACGGGAAACACGGTAAAGCTCAGGCTTCCGATGGCCGTATCGCCGTCCGCGGCTTTGAATATCTGCGCCGCGTTCACCTGCGCAAAGGACATGCCGTCTCCGATAAACAGAAACACATACTTTGGGCTGCCCGTTTCCTTTGTTCGCGACGGAAGCCCGATCTGCTGCATGTCGGGGCTTTCCGCCGGTGCGGGCGCTTCCGGCGGAACGGACGCCTGCGCCGATTCGGATTCGGCGGGATGCGAGGCCGAACATGCCGCAGCAAGAAGCATGGCCAAACAAACGATAACCGCCAATACCGCTTTTATATTCGATCTCATTTCGCGCTCCTTTCAGATATACACATGATAAATGCAAATGATGGAATATGCAAATTAAAAAAAGGCTTTATCGGCCTTCCGCTGTTGGGAGATGGCAGGCCATACGGACGGGATGGGGTGTCCGCATGGCCTGCGCGGGAAGATCGCTTCTGACTGCTCCTGCCCAATATACCGGCTCCGCTGTCCCTTTTTTGGGAGATGGCGGACCGCACCAGCCGCATAAAGGCCGTGCGGTCCGCACAGGGTATGGCGCTGTTTATTTTGTGCAGTTTTGCGCACACATATAAGACGTTCTGAAACCGCAAAAGTGCTATCAAAAAATTAAATTTTTTTATTTTTTCGATATTTTTCGACGCAATCATTCCAATATCGTTATCATATGGTATGAATATGGTCTTCTTCGGTACAAGCTTGCGCATATAAGGGATTGTCAGCGTTGATTCCGGTCTTCACACGTTGACATACGATGCACACAAACTTATTATGGAAGTACGTCATTCCGGCATGAAATTGATCCCCGGAAACAAAAATGGCCCTTATGGCCTCAAAGAAGGATACCATCACTGTGAGGAAAACAATCAAGTCATTTGTCATACTCATTGCGGCGCTGATGCTTTTGGGAGCATGCGGGCAAGCCGCTGAAATATCCACAGCCGCCCAGCCGTCCCAAACGGCACCGTCCGTCTCTCCGTCCGAGTCTCAGGCGGCGCCGACGCCGATCGTTACCACGCGGCCCGACAATACCCAAACGGCTCAGCCGTCTGTGACGGACGAGCCATCCCCCTCTGCGGTAACAACGCCCCCAAAAACAACCGAAAAGCCCGCGCAGCCCTCATCCTCCCGTCCTCCCGTTTCGGCCGCGTCGGGAACGCCGCTTTCGGGCATCGTGATCGGCATTGACCCCGGTCATCAGGCGCATGCCAACTCGGAGCAGGAACCCGTTGCGCCCGGCTCGGATGAAACAAAGAAGAAGGTGTCTTCGGGCACACAGGGGCGCTTTACGGGAGTCGCGGAATACAAGGTGAATCTTCAGGTGGGGCTTAAGCTCAAAGACCTGCTGACAGGCCTTGGCGCAGAAGTGGTCATGACGCGCGAATCAAACGATGTGAACATCTCCAATAAGGAACGTGCGGAAATGATGAACGCCGCGGGCGCGGACCTCGTGATCCGCATTCACTGCAACGGCAACGACGACCAGTCGGTTCACGGCGCGTTTATGCTCGTTCCGTCAAACGACTGCACCAGCTCCATCAACGACGCAAGCAAAAAAGCGGGCCGCCGCATCATCGACGCGTTTTGCGCCGTGACGGGCGCAAAAAACCTCGGTCTTCAGGCCCGGAGCGACCAAACGGGCTTTAACTGGAGCACCGTACCCGTCTGCAATATTGAAATGGGATATATGACAAACGAGGATGAAGACAAGCTGCTCGTCAGTGACGATTACCAGACGCTTTGCGCGCAGGGCATCGCCAACGGCATCGCGGATTATTTCGGCTGACGGCGCAAACTGCGTCACTCATTTGAGCGTCCAACCGTCGTCCCCGTGGTAGATCATGCGGCGCGTCATGCCGCCGTCCACCACGATGTTCTGCCCGTCAATAAAGCCCGCTTCTTCGCCGCATAAATAAAGCACCATGGCCGCGATATCGGAGGGCCTGCCCACGCGGCCCGCCGGATGCTGCGCTTCGTCCGCCGCCGAATAAACCGGCGCATACTCATCTTCATGCTGATACGCTCCCGTGTCGATCCAGCCGGGGCTCACCGCGTTGACGCGCACCTTGCCCGAAAGGCTCACGCAAAGCGCGTGTGTCAGCGCACCAATGCCGCCTTTGGCCGCCGAATAGCTTTCGGTATCCGGCTGAGACATCATCTGCCGTGTGGATGATATGTTGACGACCGACGCGCCTTTTGAAAAACGGTCTTTAAAAAGCAGCGTCAGGTAATACGGCGCGGCCACGCCGATACGAAGCGTTTCGACAAAATCCTCATATGAACAGCCCGAAAGCAGCCCCTTTTTGCTGATGCACGCGTTGTTGACCAGACAGTCAACCTGTCCGAACCTTTCAAGCACGCTTCGGGCAAAGCGTTCAAGCGCAGGCTTCTCCGCAATACTGCCTTTGAAAAAGAGCAGCCTCTCCCCGTATTTGAAAGCCAGCTTTTCGCCCGACACGCCGTCCGTATCGAAGACGGCCACGCTTGCGCCTTCATCCAAAAACGCTTCGGCAACGCATCGTCCGATGCCGTTCGCGCCGCCCGTCACCACGCAGATTTTATTTTCAAACTTCATCATGCACCTCTTTTGCCAGTATCGCATACTGGTCATGCGAGCACATCAAGCGGCGGTTATCACTGCCGTTTCCCGAGGTCCCTCTCACGGATCACGTTTCGCTGTATTTTATCGCTTGTGGTTTTGGGCAGCGCCGATACAAATTCCACGATGCGCGGATACTTATACGGTGCGGTCGTCTTTTTCACATAATCCTGAAGCTCTTTTATGAGCGCGTCGCTCGGCTCGTATCCCTTTGCGAGAACGATGGTGGCCTTGACCACCTGCCCGCGCACAGGGTCGGGCGCGGCCGTCACCGCACACTCAAGCACCGACGGATGCTCGATCAGCACGCTTTCCACCTCAAACGGCCCGATGCGGTATCCCGAGCATTTGATTACGTCGTCGCTGCGCCCCACGAACCAATAATAGCCGTCCGCGTCGCGCCATGCCATATCGCCCGTGTTGTAAACCCCGTCATGCCACGATTTCAGCGTGGTTTCCTCGTCTTTGTAATAGCCGTGGAAAAGCCCGAGCGGATGCTTCTTATCGGTATCCTTGATGACGATGGAACCCACCACGCCGTCTTCGCACGGGTTGCCGTCCGCATCGATCAAATCGATATGGTACAGCGGCGACGGCTTCCCCATCGAACCGGGTTTGATTTCGATCCACGGGAAATTTGCAAGCAGCACCGACGATTCGGTCTGTCCGAACCCTTCGTACACCGTCAGGCCCGTCAGCTCCTTTATCTTTTTAAACACTTCGGGGTTCAGCGGTTCTCCCGCAAGGCTCGCATGCTCAATAAAGCTCAAATCGTAGCCCGACAAATCTTCCTTGATGAGATAGCGGTATATCGTCGCGGGAGCGCAGAATGTGGCGGGCTTTATGCGCATCAGCGCATCCAGCAGCTTGTGCGGCACAAACTTCTCGGTATCGTACGCGCCGATGGCCGCGCCGCATATCCATTGCCCGAATATCTTTCCCCACGCAAATTTCGCCCAGCCCGAATCCGTCTGCGTCATATGAATGCGTCCGTCTATCACGCACTGCCAATACTTCGCCGTCACGATATGCCCCAACGGAAACGCAAAATCATGCCATACCATTTTGGGCATACCCGTTGTGCCGGAAGAAAAATAGATCAGCATCGTATCGGTGTTCTTCGCGGCTTCACTTCCCGTCGGGCGCGTGAAAACGGCGTCCGCCTTTTGCATTTCGTCTTTGAAGCACCGATATCCTTTGGGAGGGTTGTCCCCAACCGAAATAAGCGTTTCAAGCGTTTGGCATTCGGGCAGCGCGGCGTTGATATGCCGGACGACCTCATCCTCATCCACACAGATCAGCATTTTCACGTTTGCGATATTGCAGCGGTAAACGATATCCTTTGGCGTGAGCTGATAGCTCGCCGGAATGCAGATGGCGCCCATCTTCATCAGCGCCGTCATGCATACCCATACCTCCGGGCGCTGTTTCAATATCAGCATCACCACGTCGCCCTTTTTGATGCCGAAGGAGCGGATCATATTCGCGGCGCGGTCGCTCAGCGCCTTCATGTCGGCAAACGAAAACCGCTTCATTTCGGCGTTGTCGTTCGTCCATACCAAAGCGGGCTTTTCGGGATCGAGCCGCGCCCATTCGTCCACAACATCGTACGCAAAGTTGAAGCTTTCGGGCTCGTTGCATACATAGTTTTGTTTGAAATCCTCATACGAATCAAATGTGATGCGCGGGCAGTACCGGCTCATTATTTCGCTCATGTGATGATGTCTCCGTTATTTTTCGTTAATGATGGTCAAAAATTTGGCGGGCGCGTCCACCGCGCTTTGCGCATGCGGCAGCTTGGGGTCAAAATAGATGCAGTCCCCCGCGCTCAAGTCATACGTGTGCTTGCCGAGCGTCACGCGCATCTTGCCTTCCAGCACATAGTTGAACTCCTGTCCGCCATGCACCACAAGCGCCGGCGTTTTATCCTCCGGCTGCAGCGAAACCAGCAGCGGCTCCATATCGCGCCCGATGAAGTTGTACGCAAGGCTCGAATAGCTGTAGCCCGGGTAGCGCTCTATGTCGACGCCGTGCCCCGCGCGAACTATGCTGTGAGTGTTCATGCGCGGCGCTTCTCCCGTCAGCAGCACCGTCGGATCGGTCTTCAGCTCCCCTGCGATTTTATAAAGCACGCTGATAGGGATGTCCCGCACGCCCTCCTCATAGTCGATATACGTTTTTTCGGGCACGCCGATTCCGGCCGCCATTTCCGCGGCGCCAATGCCCAAAATATCGCGCAATTCCTTAATCCGGCTGGATATCTGGCGCAGATTATCGTCCATGAACACGCCTCCCTTGGCGAAAAAATATCGTCCAAAAAACTGAACCGTTTTATTATATCATCGGTTTGGTTTTTTTTATAGATGATGAAAACGAAAAACCGTTTTTCCGGCTTGTTCCCAAAGCTCCGCAGCGGATGAAGGCGGTTTTTTGAGACGGCCTGTTTGCGATGGGCGCCCGTCCTTTTTTTTGAGTTCATGATTCTCTCTTTCATACATTTCCCTGTTGTTTTTTAAAAAGGAGCGGAATATAATATAGTCGAACATATGTTCGGGGTTTAAGAAATGAAACAGCGTGTCATTTTGCATGCGGATATGAACAATTTTTACGCGAGCGTCGAATGCGTGCACCGGCCTGAAATCAGAAACAAGCCGGTGGTGGTGGGCGGCGACGAAGAGCTTCGCCACGGCATTGTGCTTGCCAAAAACGATATTGCCAAGGCGGCGGGCGTGCGCACCGGCGAAGCGCTCTGGCAGGCGCGCGAAAAATGCGGCGGTCTCATCGTGCTTCCGCCGAACTACCCGCTTTATCTGCGGTACGCGAAGCTCGCGCGCAGCATCTACGCGGATTATACCTTCCGGATCGAACCGTTCGGCCTGGACGAAGCGTGGCTCGATGTGAGCGGCGAAGACGGCGTGCGCATCGCGGACGAAATCAGAAGCCGCGTCAGGCGCGAACTGGGGGTCACAGCGTCGGTCGGCGTCAGCTACAACAAGGTGTTCGCAAAGCTCGGCTCGGATTTGAAAAAGCCGGACGCCACCACGCTGATCAGCCGCGACAACTTTAAAGCCGTCGCTTGGCCGCTGCCCGTGGAGGAGCTGCTTTACGTGGGCCGCGCCACCACGCTGAAACTCCGGCGGCTCGGCATCACCACCATCGGCGAGCTTGCGGCGACGCCCGTTTCGCTGCTGCACAGCCTGTTCGGCAAGGTGGGCGACGTCCTTCACACGTTCGCAAACGGCGCGGACGAGTCGCCCGTGATGCGGATGGACGAAGAATCGATGATCAAATCCATCGGCAACAGCACCACCACCCCGCGCGACCTTGTCTGCAACGAAGACGTCAAGATCACGCTTTTCGCGCTTTGTGAAAGCGTCTGCGCACGCATGCGCGAGCATGGGTTTTTATGCCGCACCGTCGCGGTATCCATACGCGACAACGAGCTGTTCCGTTTCGAGCGCCAATGCAAGCTTGGCCGGCCGTCGCATATTTCCGGAGAAATCGCGGATGCGGCCATGCGGCTTTTTGCGCAGAGCT
>JAJUJH010000159.1 GCA_029265435.1 Clostridiales bacterium | reverse complement strand
GGAAGCCGCCGCGAGTGCGGAAACCCAGCCGTCGCAGGCTCAGACCGGCGAAGACCTGACCTATGTGATCGTTCCGAAATGTGTGCATGCGTGGTTTGACGAGGTCAACAAAGGCGCCGTCAAACAGGCTGAGATGCTGTCCAAGTCGCTGGGCGTGAATGTGAAGATTGACTACCGCGCGCCCGATAAAGCTGACGTTGTTGAACAGAATACGGTTCTTGAGCAAGCTGCGGCAACGCATCCGAACGGCATCGCGCTTGACCCTGTGGACTACGAAGGCAGCAAGGCTGTGATTCAAGAGATCCAGGGGATGGGAATTCCCGTAATCCTGTTCGACTCTCCTGCGCCCGAAGGATCCGGCCTCACGAGTGTCGGCAACGATTTTTCTCAGCAGGCTGCGCTGGCGGCTGAAAAACTGGCTGAGTTGATCGGAGGTAAAGGTAAGGTTGCGGTTATGCAGGGCTTCCCGTCTGCGCCTAACCATGCCGAGCGCTACCAGGCTCATCTAGACACGCTCGCGAAGTATCCGGATATCGAAGTGATCGACGGCGGTATTGACAATGACAACATCGAAGAAGCTCAATCGCAGGCAGCCGCCGTTCTGGCCGCCAATCCTGATCTTGTGGGCTATCTGAACTGTGACGCTTGCGGTTCCGGTGTGGCTGCGGCTATCGAAGAGGCTGGTAAAGCGGGACAGGTCAAGTTCGTCTCCATGGATAACCTGATCGAGATTCTTGAGTATGTCAAGAAAGGAACGATCACTGCAACGTCATCCACGATTCCGCAGATGCAGGGCTCTATGGCCGTGCTGATGATGTGGCAGGCTTCTATGGGTATGGAAATCCCCGCGGTCGTCGATACGGGTATCGCGTACATTGACGAAAGCAACATTGACGAATGGATCGAAATGGTGAAAAACTGACGCCGTTCGACAGTATTGACGATTAAAGTATTCCGATAGAGTGTATGGGAAAAGGGACCTTTGACATCCGTTGAATCGACGTTGACGGTCCCTTTTTTCAGCAAGGAGTAAGCTGTGAAAATATTAGAGGCAAAGAATATTACGAAGACATTTCCGGGTGTTGTTGCGCTGGATAATGTGGATATATCAATCAGCAAGGGCGAGATCCATTGCATTATCGGCGAGAACGGCGCGGGCAAAAGCACATTGATAAAATGCCTGACTGGCGTATATGAGCTTGATTCGGGAAGCATTTTTATTGACGGCAAAGATGCGGGCAAAGACAGGTCTTTGTTTGATAAAATCGCCTATGTTCCCCAGGAAATCGACCTCTTCAGTCACATGACGGTTGCCGAGAACTTGTTTCTTCCTTATGACAAAACGGGCATGAAAGGTTTGATAAACAAAAAAGATCTTGAGAAAAGAGCCGTTCCGCTGCTGAAGGGCTTTAAGATCGATGTTGAACCGGATACGCTTATTAAGGACGTTCCCGTATCGGCTCAGCAGCTTATTCAGATCGTAAGGGCGACGGTTCATCAGGATTATGAAATATTGATGCTCGACGAGCCTACCACCAGCTTGACGACCGAAGACACGGCGCTTCTGTTCGATATTATCAAAGATATTAAAAAAACGAACAAAGCGATTGTGTTCATTTCGCACAAGCTTGAAGAAATATTCGCTTTGGGCGACGTGATCACCGTTTTCAGAAACGGAAAAAAAGTGGCCCATACATCGCTGTCTGAGGTCAACATTCCTTGGGTCATCACGCAAATGACCGGACGCGAATTGAATCAGAATGAAGTGTTTTATTCCGAAAAAGTGTCGGACGATGTTTTGCTTGAGGTTGAACACTTAACGGGCGAGCGTTTTACGGATGTCAGCTTTAAGCTGCGCCGCGGAGAAATTCTCGGATTCTCTGGTCTTGTGGGTGCGGGAAGAAGCGAATTGATGCAGGCAATATTCGGATATCTGCCTGCTTATGCGGGCGCCGTTAAGCTTAATGGACAGCCTTTTAAGCTTGGAGATACCAACTATTCGGTCAGCAAGGGGCTTGTTTATCTGCCGGAAGAAAGAAAGAAACAAGGCGTTTTGCCTATGCTGAGCGTACGGGAGAATATATCCATTTCTTCGCTGGCCAAGCTGCAGAAAAGCTTTGTGATATCCAAAAAGCAAGAGGCGAAGCTGGCTGAGGAAGTGATTAACCAATACAACGTAAAGACGCCGGATTCGGAAAAACACATTCAGTATCTCAGCGGCGGCAATCAGCAAAAGGTCATAATCGGACGGTCAATGGTATGCGATCCGAAAGTATTGATTTTTGATGAGCCTACCAAGGGCATTGACGTTGGGACAAAGGTTGAAATCTATCGTCTGATGAAGAGCCTTGCGGAGGAAAAGGGTATCGGGATCATATTGATTTCTTCCGAAATGGAAGAAATCATAAAGTGCTCCAACAGGATTATCGCTTTATATCACGGAAGGGTCTATGGCGAGTTTTCTTATCAAGAAGAAAGAGAAAGGATTATGAGTGCAATTATCGGCGTAAAACCGGATTGCGAAGGGAGCTGTGTCAATGAATAGTATAAAAGGAAAAGGCCTTAGCGTCTTAAAAAGAAGCAACATGACGGCGATTAGTCTCGTGCTGGCCGCGATGGTAGTGATTGCCGGAATCATATCGCCGTATTTCTTGGATATTTACAATCTGCAGTCGCTGATAAGGGACTTGGCGTTTGTGGGGATGATCGGCATTTCACAGTCGCTGCTTTTATTGGTGGGCGAGCTCGACCTTTCCGTTGGCAAGATCTCATCGTTGTGCGGTATTTTGGCGGGCATAATGATGGTGGATATGAATGTGAATCCGTTTTTGTCCTTGGTCATTGCGCTCATGCTCGGTATTGTGTTCGGCGCCATAAACGGCCTTTTAATTACAAAACTGAGATTGAACGCGATGGTGGCGACGATCGGCATGCAGAGCGTGTATGGCGGCATCAACCTTGTTCTCACGAAGGGCAAAGCCATAACGGGCATTCCGGAGAGCATCTATTCGCTCGGCAAGGGCAATCTGGGGCCGATCCCGATTCCGTTCCTGTTTACGCTTGGCGTGCTCATACTCGTAATCTTTTTGGCGAAGAAAACAAAAACGGGCCGATATATTTATGCGATTGGAAACAACAGGGAAGCGGCAAGCATACTCGGCATCAAGGTTGACAGAATACGTGTGATCATCTATGCGATTGTCGGGATGATTTCCGCGTTGGCCGGCATACTCTATGTGGCGCGCCTTGGCTCGTCGCAGTCGTCAATCGGAGAAAGCTGGCCGATGATGTCGATCGCTTCGGCGGTTATCGGCGGTGTGGCGCTGACAGGCGGCATCGGCAACCCTGCTGGGGCGCTGATAGGCGCTGCGATCATCAGCGTGATATCCAACGTGATCGTATTGCTTGGCGTCAGCGTTTACTGGCAGTCGGCGGTGAGCGGTATCGTCATAGTCCTTGCCATTTCGTTCAGTTCATTGTCGGCCATATTGGCGGAAAAGAAGCAAAAGAGGATCAAAGCGGCGGCGAATTGATAGTTTGGAGGCGGAGTATGAAGCTTGGATTAAACCTGTCATTTGCGGTTAAAAGATGGATCGAACCGGATGTGCTCGCAAGAATGTGCGCGCGTGATTTTGGGGTCAAGCATATACAGTTTACATGGGACTTGATTGATCCCTGGTGGCCGGATGAACAGCGGGACATATTGGCCCGCGAATATAAGAGCGCCTTTGATGCGGAAGGCCTTGTCATCGATGCGACGTTCGGAGGCCTTGCGGGTTACACATACCCGCAGCTGCTTGCGCCTTCAAGGATGCAGCGGGATATTTCCTTCACCTTCTTTAAAAGGGCAATTGATTTGACCGCCCAAATGGGCGCCGGCGTGATGGGCACGCCGGTAGGAGGCATGTCTTTCAATGATGCGCGCAATGCCGACAGACGCAAGCATCTTTATGACGATATGCTTGATTATGTCGCAAAGCTGGCTTCTTACGGGAAACAGAAAGGACTGAAGGAGATCCATATTGAAGCGACGCCGCTGATTACGGAGTTTCCACACAGCCCGAATGTCTGCGTAAGGATGATGGAAGATCTCAAAGGAACGGATATTCCCGTCAGGCTGCTTATCGACTGGGGGCACGCGTTGTACAAACCGCTGCTGGAAGACGAAGCGGATATATCGCTCTGGTTTAAAAAATGCGGCCCATATATCGGCTCCATCCATCTTCAACAGACGGACGGCATGCTGGACCGCCATTGGGATTTCACAAAGACTGGAATCATCACGCCGGAGCTCATCAAAAAAGCGACCGCCGAAGCGGGGCTGGATGATATTGTTCAGTATCTTGAAGTCGTGACGATATTTGAAACGCCTGACGAAGCGGTATATGAGGGCATGAAAAAGACCATGGATTACCTGCATGCGGCGCTGGAAGCCTGAAAGTGAGGAAAAGCATATGACATACGAGGAAATGTACAAATCTATATTAAATGAGCATGAGAAGGTTTATGCCGCTTTGAGTACGGAAGGCCTCAGAGAATTCATCGACACGATAAAGAAGCATCAGCGGATTTTTCTGATTGGTGTTGGGCGTGAGGGACTGGCCACAAAAGCGTTTGCCATGAGGCTCATGCATATGGGCAAGGAAGTCCATTGTATCTGGGACGACACAACGCCGGGCATACAAAACGGCGATCTTCTGATTGCGACGCTTGGAGACGGTCAGATCGGGCACATTCATTATGTTTGTGAAATGGCGAAGAAGGCCGGCGCTTTTATCTATGTGGTGACCGGTTCGCCCAGCGGAAAAACGGCACGGACGGTTGCCGATAAAGTGTTTTTTGTACCGGCTGCCGTTTACCGGGGCACGGACGACGTGGTGCCGTCCTTTCAGCCGATGGGCAATCTGTTTGAACAATGTTTGTTTGTGATATTCGATATGATCGTGATGATGATCGTCGATGAAGTACCGGATCTCAGCTTCGAGAAGATGTCTGCGCGCCATAGAAATGTCGAATAACAAAAGAGGGAAAGAGAGGCAAAAGCGATGAAGAAAATACTCAATCCGGACGGGAATATCGTGGAAGAGATGTTTTCGGGATATTTGGCTGCGTACAGCCGGTATTACGAGGCCGTGCCGGGGCATCCGACAGCCTTTACATACAAGGGGAGACGGAGGAACAAGGTATCCATGGTGATTGGAGGCGGCAGCGGCCATGAGCCTTTGTT
>JAJUJH010000125.1 GCA_029265435.1 Clostridiales bacterium | reverse complement strand
GCGTTTCCTATACGGTGCTTCGCGCCGCGCTCGGTGCGGGCGGATACCGCCGTCTCAAAGGCGTGATTCCCGAAAAGTATGCCGTCACTGTCGAGAAAAAGGCGGGCCTGCCCTTTGCCATCCAATGGCTGTTTACGCGCAAAGCGCTGCTTTTGGGGCTTGGCGTGCTCGCCGCAGCGATACTCGCCGCATCGATGTTTGTTTGGGATGTGCGCGTAAAGGGCATAGAAAGGCGCGAGGCCATTCAGCTTGAAAAGGAGCTTGGCAGTCTCGGCGTTTACGCCGGCGCCTATAAGGGAAACATCGATTTGAAACGGATCGAGACGCGGCTTTTGGTGCGGCATGATGAGCTTGCGTGGGTGAACCTGAAAATAACGGGCGCGGTTGCCGAGCTCGAGGTGGTGCCCGCCGTGATGCCGCCCGAGCTCGTGGACGATACGAGGCCGTGCAGCATTGTTGCGGACAAAGACGCGCTGATTGAGAGCGTACAGGCGCTCAACGGGCGTGCGGCTGTCGTCAAAGGCCAAACGGTCAGAAAAGGCGACGTGCTGATTTCGGGGCTTATATTGGACGAGGGTTTGACGGAGCTGCGAGTGGCGGCCCGCGGCAGGGTCGTCGGAAGCGTCTGGTACCGGGCGGAGGCCGGCGCGCCGACAACGAAAGAGACGCGAACGCCCACGGGACGTACGCAGGTGCAGCGCGTGATGACCATCGGCGCGGATACCGCCGCGCTGGACGCACCCTGTTCGTTCGCAGAGTATGATACGCGCGTTTTAAAAACGGATTGCGTGGGAGGGCTGTTTCTGCCTGTCAAGGTGGTGACGCTGGAGCACACTGAGGTGACGGTTGAGCAGACGCCGGTATCGAAAGAGACGCTCAGCGCGGCATTGGAGGAGCGCGCGTTTTTTGAAGCGGAGCGGCTTGTTCCCGACGACGCAGATGTTGTGGGGCATGAAACGGTGTTTGAAGAAAAGGACGGCGTTCTGAAAGCGACGGTATACGTTCAGACCCATGAGGATATAGGGAAAGTGGTTTATCTGGAGGAGTAATTTTGGACACAGGCAACGTGGAACTCGGCATCGAGGTTGACAATATCGAGCAGCTCATCGCGCTGTTTGGCGCGTTTGACGAAAACCTAAAGGCCATCGAAAAGGAAACGGGCGCGAACATCATCGCGCGGAACACGCATGTCGCGATTTACGGACGCGGCGAGGATGCCGAGCTTGCCAAAGTGGTGGTGGACAAGCTCCTGAACATGATAAAAAAGCAGGAAAAGATCGACCTGTCGCGTATCCGGTACGCCGTGGAGCTGGCGCGCGAGGGCAACGCCGACGCGATCGAGGAGATCATGACCGACGTGATTGCGATCACTAGCAAGGGACGGCAGGTAAAAAGCCGTACCATCGGACAGAAACGCTATGTAAAGGCGATGCGCGAAAACACGATCGTGTTTGCCATCGGCCCCGCCGGTACGGGCAAAACGTATCTTGCGATGGCGATGGCGGTGATGGCGCTCAAAAACAAGGAGGTGGAGCGCATCATTCTCACGCGGCCAGCGGTGGAGGCGGGTGAGAGCCTCGGCTTCCTGCCCGGCGATCTTCAGACGAAGGTGGATCCGTATCTGCGCCCCCTGTATGACGCGTTGTACGAGCTGCTGGGCGGCGATATGTTTTCACGGCTTTCGGAGCGCGGCGTCATTGAGGTTGCGCCGCTTGCGTATATGCGCGGCCGGACGCTGTCCGACGCGTTTATCGTGCTCGACGAAGCACAGAATTGCACGGAGGAGCAGATGAAGATGTTCCTGACCCGCCTTGGCGAAAACGCGCGCATGGTAGTGACGGGCGATATCACTCAGATTGATCTGCCCAAAGAGAAGAAAAGCGGGCTCAAGCAATGCGTGAGCATACTGGAGGGCATCGAAAAGATCAGCGTGCAGTATCTGACATATAAGGATGTGGTGCGCCACGAGCTTGTGCAGAACATTATCAAGGCATACGAGCGATATGAGAAGAACCTAAGGAGGTAAACGGATGGCTGCGAATCCGCTCAAAAGAAGGCTTGTACCGAAGAGGCAGCTTTTCGCGGCGGTGATGATCGGCCTTGCGACGCTGCTGATCGTGTTTGGGCTGGTCGCGCTTTCCATGCTGCCTGTCCAGTATGATATTGAAGCGGGAGACGTATCTGCGGCCACGATTATCGCGCCGCGCGAGGTGACGGACCGCATATCCACCGATGCCGCGATCGAAAAGGCGCGTGCGGATGTGCCACTCATGTATTCGCTCGACAAAGAGGTGACCGCACAGGTCCTAAAGGATATCGGCGAATACTTTGCCGAGGCGCAGAAGCAGAAAGACGCGCTGCGCGACGCGTATATCACCGCACAGGTAAAGGATTCGGGCTACAGCTATTCGCGTGATTATTTTCTTGGACTGTATGACGCTTCCGCCGTCGATTGGAAGGCGTTTTTAACGGACGCGCAAAAGGACGCTGTGAGAGCCGCGCTTTCCGATCCGGACATGCCGGACGACGCTGTGACGGCGCTGGCGGCGATGAGCGACGATGAGCTTAATAAGATGGCGGCGGATGTGAGCGGCATTGTGACGGCGTCGCTTGAAAACGGTATACGCGAGGAAAACCTTTCGGGTGAAAAAAGGGATGTGAAAAGCGCGGTCGAAGCGCTGTATCCCGGCAGCTATATCGCCGGTTATCCGGTCGAAACCAATTTGAAAGCCAATATGCTTGTTGACTATACGGCAACGGAGCAGGCGCGCGATGAAGCGGCGGCCGCGGTTCCGCCCGTTATTTACAAGCAGAATCAGATCATTGTTGACCAAGGGCAGGTCGTTACCAAGGAACAGCTCGGAGTACTGCGTGAGCTTGGTCTGGTCGGCGGAGAAAGCGTCAACTACTTGATGTATGTGGGGCTGCTGCTGCTATTAACGCTGATATTTGCGGTATATGCCGTTTATCTGTATCAGTTTGAAAGTGAGATGCTTGCCGACACCCGGAAGGTGCTTGTGATGGCGTCCATCGTGATTGTGACGGCGCTGCTGGCGCTGGCGCTTTCGAAAGTGGACGCGCGCATGGCGCCCGCGTTCTTCGGTACGATGCTCGCGTGTGTGCTGGTGTCGCGCAAGAGCGCGCTCTCGTTCAATGTTTTTCTGGCGGTAATCATCGGCACGATCATGTCGCGGCAGTCCGGCGTGCTGAGCGTCAGCATGCTCACGGGAGTGCTGACGGCAATACTCGGCGGTTCGGTAAGCGTGTTCGCGCTTTACAGGCCGGCGCACCGTTCGTCGCTGATCTATGCGGGGCTTCTGGGGGGCGTGGCCGGTATGCTGCTGACGGCGCTGATGACCGTGGTCGGCTCCGCCGCCGTGATGTGGAATAAGCTGCTGACCGACTGTGCGTACGCGGCCGGCAGCGGATTGCTGGCGGGGGTTCTCGGTGTGGGAACGCTGCCGATTTGGGAAGCGGCATTCCGCGTATCGACGCCCGCGAAGCTGCTTGAGCTTTCGAATCCGAACCATCCGCTTTTGAAGCGGCTCACGATTGAAGCGCCGGGCACATACCATCATTGCATACTGACCGCGAACCTTGCGGAAGCGGGCGCGGACGCGGTGGGCGCAAACGCGCTTTTGTGCCGCGTGGGCGCTTATTTCCACGATGTGGGCAAAATCAAGAACCCGCGGTTTTTCATGGAAAACATAAAGGGCGAAAACCCGCATGACAATATGGATCCGCGAGAAAGCGCCAGAATCATCGTGAACCATGTGCCTTACGGACTTGAGCTGGCCCAGCGGTACAAACTGCCGCGCGACGTGCAGAAGATCATCGCCCAGCATCACGGCGACGGAATCGTGCCGTATTTTGCGTATAAAGCCGAACAGGAAGGGATTTGCGTCAGCGATGCGGACTTTAAGTATACGGGCAGCAAACCGTCCACAAAGGAAAGCGGCATTGTCATGCTTGCGGACTGCGTGGAAGCCGCCGTGCGCAGCATCGACGCTCCCGACAGGGAACAGGTGAGGGACATGATTGACAAGCTCATACGCGGCAAATATAACGACGGACAGCTTGACGACTGCCCGTTGAACCGCCGCGATCTCAATGCGATCGCCAAAGCGTTTCTGCATGTGTATGACGGCGCGCTGCACGATCGCGTGAAATATCCGGATCAGGAGACAAGCAATGCTCAAAGCTGAGATGACGTGGGAAGGGGTTCCAAAGGATGCGGCCGTCAGACGGACGGCGCTTAAAGCGGCGCGTGCGGCGGCAAGATATGAAAAGAGGTCCGGCGCGGTTTCGCTGCTGTTTACCAATGATGACACAATTCAAAGGCTGAACCGGGAATTCCGCGGTGTGGACAAACCCACCGACGTGCTGTCGTTTCCGTCCGACGAGACGGGCTTTTTGGGGGATATCGCGATATCCGTACCGTGCGCGGAAAGGCAGGCTGAAGAATACGGCCATTCGCGGGAGCGCGAGATCGCGTTTCTGACGGTGCACGCGATGCTGCACCTGTTCGGCTACGATCATATCGAGCCTGAGGACGAAAGCGTGATGCGCGGCCGCCAGCGCGATATTCTTGCGGCTGCGGGAATGGAGCGGCCATGACGGATTTGGAACTGATCGAAAAAGCCAAAGCCGCAATGAAGGGCGCGTATGCGCCGTATTCGCGGTTCAGAGTGGGCGCGGCGCTTGAGGGCAGGAGCGGAAAGGTGTTCACGGGTGCGAACGTGGAAAACGCGTCTTACGGCGCGACGTGCTGCGCGGAGCGCGTGGCGCTTTTCAAAGCGGTGACGGAGGGGGAACGGGATTTTACGGCCATTGCCGTGATATCCGATTCGGGTTCCCATACGTTTCCGTGCGGCATATGCAGGCAGGCGCTCAGCGAGTTTTCGCCCGGCATCGCCGTGATCTGCGCAAACAGGAACATGGATTATGAAAAGCTGCCGCTTAACGAACTGCTTCCGCATTCGTTTTCCGGCAAAGATCTGGAGTAAAAGCAGTGGAACACAAATCGGCGTTTATTGCCATCGTGGGACGCCCCAATGCGGGCAAATCGACATTGATGAACAGGCTTGTGGGCGCGAAGGTTGCCATCGTATCCCAAAAGCCGCAGACGACGCGCAGCCGGATATCCGGCGTGGTGACGGGCAAGGATTATCAGATGGTATTTCTCGACACACCGGGTGTGCACTCGCCGCGCAACAGGCTCGGCGAATACATGGTGAAAACGGCATTCGATTCTGCGCGGGATGTGGAAGCGATACTTCTTATGCTGGACGCGCAGCGCGGCATCGAGCAGGAAGACATGGCCTTGCTCGACAAGCTTTTGAAGGGCGGGCTGCCCGTTGTGGCCGCGGTAAACAAGACGGATGCCGCGGGCAGGCAAAAAAGCCTGGAGGCGGCGCAGAAGCTGAAAGATGCGGGCCTTGAAACCGAGCCGTTCCTGATATCCGCGAAGACGGGCGAAGGCGTGGATGAGCTGATGGCGAGCCTCAAACGGTTCCTTGTACCCGGCCCGAGGTATTACCCAGACGACGAATACACCGACCAGCCGGAGCGCGTGATTGCGGCGGAGATGATACGCGAAAAAGCGCTGAGACTGCTGGAGGATGAGGTGCCGCACGGCATCGGCGTTTTCGTGAACAGCGTAAAGCACCGCGAAGAAAAGAACATCGTGGATGTGGCTGCGACGATCATCTGTGAGCGCGAAACGCACAAGGGCATAATCATCGGGCGCGGCGGAAAAATGCTGAAGGCCATCGGCACCGAGGCACGCAAAGACCTGGAGATGCTGTTCGGCAAGAAGGTGTTTTTGGAGCTTTGGGTGAAGGTGGAGGAAGGCTGGCGGGACAGCACGCGCGTGATGCGCGAACTCGGCTACGAATAAGGCATGGACCGCGAGACGATGGCCGTCGTGATCCGCACGGCGGACTATGGCGATAACGATAAAATGGTGACGCTGCTGACCAGGGACTACGGGCGCATGTCGGCGCGGATAAAGGGGTGCAAGAAGCCCGCGTCCAAGCTGTTTTCGGCCGCGTCGCTGTTTTGCTGCGGAGATTATGTGTTTTATGAAAAAAACGGGCGCTACGGCGTGAAGGGCTGCGCCATACGCCGCACGTTTTTCGGGCTTCAGAGCGATTATGACGCGTATGCCGCCGCATGCCTCATCGCGGAAGCGGTGGACAAGGTGGCGCAGGAGGACGACGTGCCCTCGGGGCTGTTCACGCTGACGGTTAACGCGCTGTATGCGCTGGATACGGGCGCCGCGCCCGCGTTGACGGTGGTGTGTTATTTTCTTCAGCGGCTTTTGCATATCGAAGGTGTTTACCCGAGCTTCGGCGTTTGCGCGGCGTGCGGGGGAGGTCCGCCGCTCGTTCGCTTTTCGGCGGAGCATGGCGGCGCGCTCTGCAAGATGTGCGCAAAAGGCGCTGCCGGGATTCCTGTGGACGACGAATTTCGGGACGCGGTGTGGGGGTTGGCGCGGGTATCGGAGTTGGGCTTGTGAAGCGTGCAGATGAGCGAAAGCGTGCAAAAACGCCTCGGTACGGCGCTCGTCGGTTATCTGGAGCATGTGCTTCAACGCCGTTTGAGGACGGCGGCGTTTATTGCCGGCAGCGTTAAAATTGATACCGCAGACCGGTCGGAGGGACTTCCGGAACCATAAGAACGAAAATGGCGTTGATGCAAGCGACGCGGATTTTACGGGCAAAAATGAATTGGCCGATTGTATTGACATCGCGGCCCGCATATGATAAAATTCCGTTCTGTCGGTTGCTCGATATGCGCTCGGCTCTGCGGCCGGCAGTATATGCGCCTGTAGCTCAGCAGGATAGAGCAACGGCCTTCTAAGCCGTGTGTCCAGGGTTCGAGTCCCCGCAGGCGCGCCAATAAACGGCGCCTTAAAAAAAGGCGGGCACTTTTTAAGGCGGTTCGTGGTGGGTATAGCTCAGCTGGTTAGAGCGCCAGGTTGTGGCCCTGGAGGCCGTGGGTTCGAATCCCACTACTCACCCCATTAAACCGTTGGGGTGTAGCCAAGCGGTAAGGCACGGGACTTTGACTCCCGCATTCGTAGGTTCAAATCCTGCCACCCCAGCCACTATGGCTGTTATGCGAAAGCTGTTTTATAAACGGATATGACCCACTAGCTCAGGCGGTAGAGCACTTGACTTTTAATCAAGGTGTCCGGAGTTCGAGTCTCCGGTGGGTCACCAAAAAAAGCCCGACATTTCGGGCTTTTTTGTTACTCGTGACACAAACGCCGGCTTAGAGATAATATACAAGTGTCCAAAAGGAAACTAATATATTAACGGGAGGATAAGCTATGTCGGTTAGCATTTCACGATTAAAGGCCTTTAAGGATCATTCCCGCGTGTGTGGGGAACAGAAATCATGAACGAAGTGTCTGGCACAATCCAGCGGATCACCCCCGCGTGTGCGGGGAACAGCTTTATACCATTTTATAAGATTTTCATCCCCACGGATCACCCCCGCGTGTGCGGGGAACAGTAGCTCTCAGTTCATTTAAGAGTCCTTCATCAAGATCACCCCCGCGTGTGCGGGGAACAGTACATGCGATGGAAAGCGCCATCGAAAAACTAAGGATCACCCCCGCGTGTGCGGGGAACAGGCTTGCCGCTGCAGTCAGCATATCTGCACATGCGGATCACCCCCGCGTGTGCGGGGAACAGTTTTTGCTCTACAACGTTTCGATCGGACG
>JAJUJH010000052.1 GCA_029265435.1 Clostridiales bacterium | reverse complement strand
TGCCAAAGATCGTAGAGCGTTTTAGAGAGCGAACAGGCCATTATCCGAAGCGGCTGTTGGCGGATAAGATATACCGAACGAGGGATAACCTATCCTACAGCAAAGAGCATGGTATCAGGCTGTCAGGGCCGCCGCTGGGGCGTCCCAGAAAAGATGAGCCGTGGGATAGAAAGAGCGAATACCGAGACAACTGTGAACGCAATGCCATAGAGGGCTTCTTCGGGACAGGAAAGCGCTCATATGGGCTTGTCATTATGGCTAAGCTGCAAAATACCTCTGTGACGGTAATCATGGTAGGAATTATGGCCATGAACCTCAAGCGGCTGGTTTTACTGCAATTATTGTGGCTGCTTCACAGATGGCCGGAGATGAAGTCAAGACTCTCCCTTTCCGCTGTATAAGGCGGTTGCGGAGGAAGGCCTAATTCGGGATTTACCCGTTACAGTGATAGCGGGTGAATAGACATGGATAGTGTCTATCGTTTGAACAGAGGCAACTAAAGCATCGAAAAATCATTTATTTTAACCAGAGGAGGCATAATAATGCGAATTAATAATGCTATAGCAGGAACATTCTGTGCAACATATAATAATCAAATAGCAAATGCAGGGTTTTGTATTATAACATAATTTTTACAGTATACAGCAAGGCGTATAAGAGACGGTTTTCTCTGGGAAACGCTGATTTAATCTGATTTGAAAATTCCAAGTATCGCATTTACGCAGTTTTTATCATACAATTTTCTGGTGATGAGCATTTGATCAGTGTTTCCCCAACACTCGAATTGATATGCGATCATCTCCCGCCGTAGCTGCAAGAGCTGATGAAAGCGCGTGGCTGCTGTTTTAACGAAAAAGTGAAAGGCCGGGAAAAGTGAGTTATTATATTGAAAAGACATGAGCCTGATGCCTAATTCTATATAATTTCTTAAAAATGAATAATGGAATGGTTAAACTTGCAAAATCATAGTGTGCCCCGCAAAGTTTTTACCGTTTTTTTATTGACAGAATTCTTGGGTGCTGTTATAATTGTTATAAGCTCAAGCAGGAGCATTCAATCCAAATAATGTGAATCAAAAGCGAGCAATCATGAATGGCATGAGAAGCACCGTTTTTGAATATAGTTTATAAGAGAATCAAATAGCAGCGCCCGACGAAGTCGTCATTTCTCATTGGAAATGACGTTTTTTGTTTTTTAGCTCTTAAGAGCAAAAGGCGTAATTAACCTGCCTGTCGGTTAGTATTGTTCATGGAACCTGAAGATTAGGTAACTGGATGGAACGAGGCTTAGTTTCTTGCAGGCGAAAAATGAAAGAATGAAAGGCAATGGCGTCATTTCAGTGGCGCCATTTATTTTTTATGGAGGTTATGAATATGAGACAGGTAGCAATTTACGGCAAGGGCGGAATCGGCAAGTCCACCACAACTCAGAACCTGACGGCAGGTTTGGGTGAAATGGGCAAGAAAATTATGATAGTGGGTTGCGACCCCAAAGCAGACTCCACGCGTCTGATTCTCGGCGGCTTGGCACAGCAGACAGTGCTGGATACGCTACGCGAGGAAGGCGAAGACATCGAACTCGATTTGGTACTGAAGGAAGGCTTCGCTGGCATTAAATGCGTGGAGTCCGGCGGACCCGAACCGGGCGTTGGATGCGCCGGGCGTGGTATCATCACATCCATCGGTCTGTTGGAGAGGCTGGGTGCCTATGAAGTCGATCTGGATTACGTTTTTTATGACGTACTCGGTGACGTTGTGTGCGGTGGGTTTGCCATGCCGATACGAGAAGGTAAAGCAAAGGAAATATACATTGTGGCCAGCGGCGAGATGATGGCGCTGTATGCGGCCAACAACATTTCAAAGGGCATTCAAAAATACGCGCGCACCGGCGGCGTTCGTCTGGGCGGCATTATTTGCAACAGCCGCAAAGTAGATGGCGAAGCTGAGCTCGTCGCCGCGTTTGCCAAGGAGCTTGGCAGCCAGATGATTCACTTTGTACCGCGTGACAACATGGTGCAGCGTGCGGAAATTCATAAGAAAACCGTAATCGACTTTGATCCGGCTTGCGATCAGGCGAATGAATACAGAACACTGGCTAATAAGATAGACGGCAACGACATGTTCGTGATTCCGAGCCCGCTCAAGCAGGAGCGTCTGGAAGCGCTGCTGATGGAACACGGTTTGCTCGATATTTAATGATTTGAGAGGAGAATAAAAAGATGCTTTTAGTCAGAGCGATTGTTAGGCCTGAAAAGGTGAACGCAGTGATGTCTGAATTGATGGAGGCAGGCTTTCCCGCAGTAACGAAGCTCGATGTGTTCGGACGCGGCAAGCAGCGCGGCGTTGTGGTGGGTGATATTCAGTACGATGAGATACCCAAAGAAATGCTGCTGCTGGTTGTGAACGATGACGACAAGGATGACGTCGTCAAAGTGATAATGCGCACCGCAAGGACCGGCGATAACGGTAACTTTGGCGATGGCCGGATATTCATCAGCCCCGTACTGGATGCCTATACCATCAGTACCGGTAAGCAGGGCTTATAAGGAGGGCGTTATGAAGGAAGTCATGGCGTTCATACGAACCAATAAGGTTAATGCTACTAAAAAGGCGCTGGGCGACGCCGGGTTTCCGGCCTTCATGTGCCGGCGGTGCATGGGGCGAGGAAAAAAGCAGATTGACCCCTCGTTGCTTAAATATGTGATGAATACCGGAGAGATACCCATGTCGAATGTTGGGGAGTCGTTTACGGAGGGCGCGCGCTTGATTGCCAAACGCTTTTTTACCTTGATTGTGGAAGACGACGACGTGGAAACTGCAGTAAAAACGATTATTGATGCAAATCAGACGGGGAACCCGGGCGACGGTAAAATATTTATACTTCCGGTGATCGAAACCTATAAGGTGCGCACGGGAGAATCCATACTTTAAGAAAGTGAGGAAGCCATGAACAAGAAGGACAGGGTGCTCGGACAATACAGCGCCCGTGTATATAAAAACCGTAAGGAGCATGTGCTGGAGGTGACCGATGAGATCAAGGATATGTCGATCACCGCCAATACGCGCAGCGTACCCGGCATTATGACAAACCGCGGTTGCTGCTATGCGGGCTGCAAGGGGGTGGTGCTCGGGCCGCTGAAAGACGCGCTGATCATTACGCACGGCCCCATCGGATGCGGATTCTACTCTTGGGGTACGCGCCGCAACAAAGCCAAAACGGAAAGCGGCGATAACTTCATTCAGTACTGTTTCTCCACCGATATGCAGGAGCCGGATATTGTTTTCGGTGGTGAGAAAAAACTGCGATCCGCAATTGATGAGGCGATGGGTATGTTCTCGCCCAAGGCCATACTGATCTGCTCAACGTGCCCGGTGGGGCTCATTGGAGACGACATCCATGCCGTCGCAGCGGAAACGGAAAAGAAGTATGGCATCACGTGTGTGGCATTCAGTTGTGAAGGGTATAAAGGCGTCAGCCAAAGCGGCGGGCATCACATTGCCAACAACGGTCTCATGCGCCGTGTGATCGGCACGGCAGACGTGGTGTCCGATAAAAAGTTCAAAGTGAATCTGCTCGGTGAATACAACATCGGCGGAGACGGCTGGGAAACAGAGCGGATTTTAAAACGCATCGGGTATGAACTGGTATCGATCTTCACGGGTGACGGCAGCGTTGAAGCGCTGCAAAAATCTCACACGGCAGACCTGAATCTAGTCATGTGCCATCGCTCCATCAACTACATCGCCGAAATGATGAAGGACAAATACGGCATCAATTGGCTCAAAGTCAACTTCATCGGCGTGGATGCAACGATACAGTCGCTGCGCGATATGGCTGGTTATTTCGGGGATGAGGCGCTTAAGGCAAGGACCGAAGAAGTGATTGCGTATGAGCTGGCGGCCATTGAGGAAGAGCGCGCTTACTACCGCACGAAGCTCAAGGGCCGGACGGCAGCGCTGTTTGTCGGCGGTTCGCGCGCGCATCATTACCAAAATCTTCTCGCCGATTTCGGCGTTGAGACGGTGCTGGCCGGGTATGAATTTGCGCATCGAGACGACTATGAAGGCCGCAATGTGATTCCGTCCATCAAGGAAGACGCGGACAGCAAGAACATTGAAAGCATCACGGTGGAGCCCGATAAGCAAAGGTTTCGCGCATATTTGACCAAAGATAAGTATAACGAGCTTAAGGCCAAGATGCCGCTTGAGAATTACGACGGCATGATTAAAGACATGAAGACAGGCAGCATTGTGGTGGACGATTTGAACCACTTTGAGACGGAAGAATTCATCCGCGTGCTGAAGCCCGATTTCTTCTTTTCGGGCATTAAGGACAAATACATGCTGCAAAAGAGCGGCGTGGTTTCCAAGCAGCTGCATTCTTACGATTATAGCGGCCCGTATTCCGGGTTTGCGGGAGCTATTCAGTTTGCCAAAGACATTACAATGGGGCTGTACGCACCCGCGTGGCAATATGTGACCCCGCCGTGGAAAAATCAATCGACACTGCAAGCCAAGCTGGCAGGAGGTGAAGACTAATGTTAAACCTGACTCCTAAAAAAATATCGGAGCGCAGCGCGCTTCGTATCAACCCATGCAAAACCTGCCAGCCGGTGGGGGCGTTGTATTGTGCGCTTGGCGTGCACAAATGCATGCCGCACAGCCACGGTTCGCAAGGCTGCGTTTCGTATCACCGCACATTTCTGTCGCGGCATTTCAAAGAACCAGCCATCGCGTCCACTAGCTCGTTCACGGAAGGCGCTTCCGTGTTCGGCGGCGGCAGCAACCTGCGCACCGGCATAAAAAATGTGTTCGAGATATACAACCCGGATATCATCGCCGTACACACTACCTGCCTCAGCGAAACTATCGGTGATGACGTGGGCAGCTATATCCTCGACATTGAGGTGCCGGACAATAAGCTTGTGGTGCATGCCAACACGCCGAGCTATGTGGGCTCGCATATCACCGGATTTTCCAATATGATGTGCGGCTTCATCAACTACCTGTCGCGTGCGACGGGCAAGAAAAACGGTAAAACGGGTATATTCCCGGGCTTTCTGAATCCGGCGGATATCCGTGAAATGAAGCGCATCGCGGAACTGATGGACGTACCGTTTATCATGTTTCCCGACCAAAGCGGCGTGATGGATGCGCCGATGACCGGACGTTACGAGATGTACCCCGAGGGGGGCACCACGATTGATGAAATAACGGCACTTGGCGACTGCAGCAATGTGATTGCGTGCGGGCAACTGACCTCCGGCGAACCTGCCAATGTGCTGCAGCGCAAATGCAAGGTCGAATATGATCTGATTCCGCTACCAATCGGTATTGAGGGCACGGACAAATACATCATGGCGTTGTCTGCGATGGAGCAAAAGCAGATACCTAAGGCGCTGGAAGTGGAACGCGGGCAACTGATTGACGTAATGCTGGATGCACACTTCTATTATCACGGCAAGAAGGCAGCCATTTTCGGCGATCCGGATACGGTTCTCGGGCTTATGCAGCTGGTGCTGGAAATGGGCATGATCCCCAAGCACGTGATCACCGGCACGCCCGGCGAAGCTTTTGAGAGAGCCGCCGGGGCTATTCTCGCCAAATTTGAAGCGCCCGACTGTACTATCAAAGCCAATTCGGACCTGTTTGAGCTGCATCAATGGATAAAAAATGAGCCGGTTGATCTGCTGATCGGAACCAGCTACGGCAAACAGATCGCTAAAGCGGAGAATATCCCGTTAGTCCGGGCGGGTTTCCCGATACTTGACCGGTATGCGCATTCCTATTTCCCGATCACGGGGTATAAAGGGGCGCTGCGACTGGTGGAACAAATCACAAACGCGCTGCTCGATCAGTTTGACCGGGAGTGTGCTGATGAAGACACCGACGTTGTTTTGTAATTAAGCGATGTTCAAGAGCGGGTTGCGGCGCTGCACCAGGCGAAGCGGCCCGCTTTGTGCTTTTCTATGGCAACAGGAAATTCGGTTTCGTCGGCAGCGATACAAACACTGCCGATATACAGCGGAAGGGAGACACGGATATGAATAACAGCGTCATTCTTGATGAAAGAAAGGATTTTATTCGGTTTGGCAACGGACAAAACGGCATCAGCTGTGACAGAGACAGCTTGTCCGGCACGGTCAGTCAGCGGGCATGCGTGTATTGCGGCGCGCGTGTGGTTTTAAACCCGATTACGGATGCCTTTCATATCGTTCACGGGCCTATTGGCTGCGCAAGCTACACATGGGATATTCGCGGCAGCCTCACAAGCGGCAGCGACGTATACCGCAACAGCTTCTCGACTGATCTGAGTGAAAAAGACGTGGTGTTCGGCGGCGAGAAAAAGCTGGCGGCCGCCATTGATGAGCTGATGCAAAAGCACAGTCCACGCTTGATATTTGTATACGCAACGTGCATCGCAGGCGTTATCGGCGACGATGTGCAGGCCGTTTGCCGTGATGCCGAGAGACGATATGGCATTCGCGTGATACCGGTACAATCTCCTGGCTTCTCGGGCAACAAGTCATATGGCTATAAAATGGCCTGCAACGCTATTATGGAGCTGATATCGCCGCATAAACCCACAGGGGAAAAGCGCGGCATCAATATCCTCGGCGATTTTAATCTGGCCGGAGAGATGTGGATCATTCAAAACTACATGAAAGAGATCGGCATTGAGGTGAGAGCCACGATTACCGGCGATGCGAGCTATGAAAGCATTATCAAAGCACCCGGCGCGGCGCTCAACATCGTTCAGTGTGCAGGGTCCATGACTTATTTGGCGAACCGCATGGAGCAGGAAATGGGCATCCCGTTTATCAAAGTCAGTTTTTTCGGCGTGGAGGACACCAGCGCGTCGCTGATCCGTATTGCCGAAGCGGTGGGGACACCCGAGAACATCGCGCGCGCCCGAGCGTTTGCCAAACGCGAGGAACAAAGATTGAAAGGGTTTTTAGATGCCTATAAGCCGAGGCTGGAAGGAAAAAAAGCCGCCATTTATGTGGGCGGTGGGTTTAAGGCGATATCGCTGATTCGGCAATTTAACGCGCTGGGTATGAAAACCGTGGTGGTAGGCACTCAAACAGGCAAACCGGAAGATTATGAGATGATTGCGCAGCTCGTAAGCAGCGATACCGTGATACTGGATGATGCAAACCCCGCTGAGCTGGAAACGTTCATGAAGCAGACAGGTGCGGACATATTGGTGGGCGGCGTGAAAGAACGCCCTCTGGCCTATAAACTGGGCATCGCCTTTTGTGACCACAACCATGAACGCAAGCACGCACTGGCTGGTTACGACGGCGTTATCAATTTTACACAGGAAATCAACCGCTCGATGAACAGCCCTGTGTGGCAAATGCTCCACTCATCGCTGCCTGACATAGAATATGGCGCCCTACAGACGTGCGAGGAGGTGAGCGTATGAGCATGAACCTTGTTGAGTTAACCGTCAACCCGTGCAAAATGTGCATGCCGATGGGCAGTGTCAGCGCGTTTATGGGAATTCGCCGATGCATGACGTTGCTGCACGGGTCGCAAGGCTGCAGCACATATATCCGGCGGCACATGGCCACACATTACAACGAACCGGTGGATATTGCGTCGTCATCCTTGACGGAACAGGGGACCGTATTCGGCGGTGAAGCCAATTTGATTAAGGGACTGAAAAATCTGATCGCGCTGTATGATCCGGATGTGATCGGCGTAGCCACAACATGCCTTGCAGAGACAATCGGCGAAGACATACCGCGCTTGATTCGGGATTTTTACAAGGCAAACCCGGATTGCCGGGCTAAAATCATCCCAGTGTCGTCGGCGGGCTACGCAGGTACGCAGTTTGAAGGCTTTTTTGCGGCGCTCAGTGCCATTGTGAAAAGCGTGGAAATGCGCATAGAACCGCACGACAGCATCAACGTGATTACCGGCTGTTTAAGCCCTGCGGATACGCGATACTTAAAAAGCCTGTTTAGCGAGATGGGGCTGAATGTGATATTGCTGCCCGATCTCTCGGAAAATCTCGACAGCGGATTTCAAAAAGATTTCAAGAGGCTGCCCGAAGGCGGCACATCGCTCACAGACATCTCACGTATGGCGGGATCGCGGCTTACGGTGGAGATATCCACTTTTATCAGCGATTCCGACTCACCGGCCAAGTTCTTGCACGATACCTACGGCGTGCCGTATGTGCGGTGCCATTTGCCCATGGGCCTGCGCGACACCGATGCGCTGATATGCCTGCTGGCACAGGCCGGCGGAAAAGTGACAGAGGCAATGCAAAACGAACGCGCCCGATTTTTGGATGCGATGGTGGATTCGCATAAATACAACGCCGAAGGACGCGTGGTGATATTCGGTGAGCCGGATTTCGTTTTTGCCGCAAACCGGCTCTGCACCGAAAACGGGCTGGTGCCCGTTCTCACGGCGACAGGAACCAAATGCGATTCCCTTAAAGCGCTGCTGGAAAAGGAAACAGGCCGAGTGGCAGATGCCTTCTTCACGGAGGATTTTGAGATACGCGACGCGTGCGATTTTGATGTGATAGAGGAAGCAGCAGACCGTCTCAAGGCCAATCTGCTGGTGGGCAGCTCAGACGGCAGGCGTATATCGCACAATCTGGGGATTCCATTGATTCGTGTTGCATTTCCTGTGCACGACAGCGTCGGCGGACAGCGTATCCGCACGCTTGGGTATGAAGGCGCGTTAACGCTGCTCGACAGCATGACAAACGCGCTGCTGGAGCGTAAGGAATCGGGCTTTCGCGACGCATTATACGAAAAGTACCACGGCAGCCAAAAAAGAATCGCCGCTGCGGTATCGGATACCGACTTGTCAGAGCGCAAGCATACGCTGGCAGAGCGCACGGCATCACACCCGTGCTTCAACGGCTGCGGCGGCGACTACGCGCGCATTCATCTGCCCGTCGCGCGCGATTGTAACATTCAGTGCAACTATTGTGTAAGAAAGTATGACTGTCCCAACGAAAGCCGCCCGGGTGTCACCACGCATGTGCTGTCGCCGACGGAAGCGCTGAACAGATACCAAGAGATAAAGGCGCGCATTCCGAATTTGACCGTCGTGGGTATCGCGGGGCCGGGCGACGCGCTGGCGGATTTTGAAAAGACGCAAAAAACACTGCAGATGATACGTATGGCCGATAAGGATGTGACCTTTTGTCTTTCCACCAATGGACTGATGCTGCCGCAATATGTTGAACAAATCACGGCTCTTGGCGTGTCGCATGTGACGGTGACGGTGAACGCGGTGGATGTAGCCATCGGCAGCCGTATCTACAAGCATGTCCGCTATATGGGGCAGATGTACACAGGTGAAGCGGCTGCAGCCATGCTGCTGGCGAACCAAATGGCGGGCATTAAAATGCTTGCGGGGCGCGGCGTGATGGTGAAGGTGAATATTGTCATGCTCAAAGGCATCAACGACCATCATATTCCGGCAGTGGTGGAAAAGGTGAAGCAGCTCGGCGCGTCCATTACCAACATCATGCAGCTGATACCCGTGAAGGGCAGCGCATTTGAAAATATGCCGCTCGTCAGCAACAAAGAGATCATGGCGATGCGCGAAAAGTGCGGAGAAACGCTGACGCAGATGATGCATTGCCGCCAGTGCCGTGCCGATGCCGTGGGCCGATTGGATAACGATGAATCCGCGAGCTTTTGCAGCAGCGGCGGATGCGGCAAAACCGCGAAGAAAGCAGCTGCGCCTGCCCAAAAGCCGTTGCTGTTTGCGGTGTCTTCCCACGGCGGCGTGCTTGTTGATCAGCACTTTGGCCACGCGACAGATTTCTATATATATGAAGCAAGCGGCAATGAGGTGCGATTTGTGGAAAGACGCAGCGTGGGAAAATACTGCGATAACGCACCCGGCTGCGACGGCAAAGGCGGCGGTAAGCAAATGAATCTTGAAGAAATATACCGCACGATTGAGGACTGTGCCGCTGTGATTACAATGCGAATCGGCGAAGCCCCGCGAGAAAAACTGGCCGAAAACGGTATGATGGCCTTTACGGGCTTTGGCCGCATCGAAGAGGCTGTGCAAGATGCGGCGGCGGAATACAACGCAAATCAAATGAAAGGAATTATATAACGATGGTCCAACCGAAATATCATGTTTTTGTGTGCACAAGCTGCCGCATCAACGGCGTTCAGAAAGGATTCTGCCATACCAAGGGCAGTGTGAATCTCGTGCAGCGCTTCATGGAAGAAATCGATGAGCGGGATCTGTCTGGCAATGTGCTGGTGACCAACACCGGCTGCTTCGGCATATGCGACAAAGGCCCGGTGGTGGTGGTTTACCCCGAAGCCATTTGGTACGGCAATGTGACCGAAGACGATGTGACTGATATTGTGGAGCAGCATTTTGAAAATGGTGAAAAAGTCGACCGGCTTGTCATCTAGCACTGACAAGCTGATCATTACCGATGCATCGTTGTGCGGCTTGCAGCTTAGCGGCGTTGAAACACAGGCGCTTCGGGCCTATTACCGATCGCTGCTTGAGCTCGGCATCGCCTATGTTCAGGTGCCATACAGTGCAGTGACACTGCTGACATCAGAACTCCAGCCGGGGCACACCGTGCTCAGCGTGCCAGAGGACTGCAAAGCAATACCGCCCAGCTTTGCCGGATATCTCTGCACGCGAGAGGTGGCGGCGGGAGCCACTATAATCGAATGCGCTTGGGGCAGCACGCCGCCCGCGTTTGCGGATGAAATTCGATGGACGGCGGACAGTGCGCTGTTTTTTCAGGACTACACAGCTGAGTTCAGCAAAATGACAACTGAGTGCGAGTTCTGCCCACGCAATGCCGATGATTTTGGCACAGCGCTGGCTGTGGAATGGCTGCTTGAGGGCGGCCGCCGATTAACAGCTGCATTTATGGGCACCGGCGATTATGCGCCGTTGGAGGAAGTACTCGCAGCGTTGCATGTCTACGGTATACTGCCGCCATCCATGCGGCTGGAGAAGCTGCCCGGTGTCGCCGAGGCTTACCGACAGCTGACAAAAACGGCGATTCCCGAACACAAAGCGGTACTTGGTTCGGCGCTTTTCGAAGTGGAGTCCGGCGTACACGTGGACGGTATTGCGAAAAACCGGCACTGCTACGAGCCGTTTGCACCCGAGTCAGTTGGCGCGGCACGGCGCATCGTGATCGGCAAGCATTCGGGCAAGCAATCGCTGAAGTTAAAACTCGAAGAGCTTGGCTTACACGGCATCTGCGATTTGGATCAACTGCTGCATCTCGTGCGCGAGCAAAGCATGCATATTGGCGGAAGCTTAAACGACGAAATCTTTGCCGCCTTAGCAAAGAAGGCAGCGGGAGGCAATAAGGCATGAAGGCTCAAGTTCTGCTGACAGACACAACATTGCGAGACGGCGAACAGCGCAGCGGTTTTGCGATGAACACGCAAAGCAAGGTCAGGTTGGCTCGGCTGCTGGATCAAGCCGGATTTTGCCAAATTGAAGCGGGCATTCCGGCGATGGGCCGCTGCGAAAAGGATGTGGTTTGCCGCATCATGGATTTGCGAACGAAGGCGAAAATTGCAGTGTGGAACCGGATGCGCCGGGAGGACATTGCACACAGCCTTGACTGCAAGCCGGATATCATTCATATCAGCGCACCCGTTTCTGATTTGCTTATCGGAACGATGCTGAAAAAAGACCGTCCATGGGTGGCACAGACGCTCACGGATTGTGTGGTATTCGCCAGAAACAAAGGCTACGAGGTATCTGTGGGGTTTCAGGATGTGTCCAGAGCGGATGCTCAGTTTATCGCTTCGCTTGCGGGTGATATGCGGCGTTTGGGTGTGTTGTCTGTCAGGCTGGCGGATACAGTGGGCACGCTAACGCCGATGAAAGCACGCATGCTGCTTGAATACCTGACGGAGCAGACGGATATACCGTTTGGTATTCATACACACAATGATTTGGGAATGGCAGTTGCCATCGCGGCGGAAGCTGTGAGAGGAGGCGCGGCGACTGTTGATACCACATTGTTCGGTATCGGCGAAAGAGCCGGAAACTGCGATTCATATAAATTTGCATCTGCTGTGCGGAACAATTTAATTACAAAACCAGCTGCTGCGGATTTAGCAACGCTGCGCGCGGATGCCGAAGCGATCCTCTTTTCGACCGAAGGCGCAAAGGAATGGCATAAATATAATGAAGGAGACAATGACAATGACAATGACAATGAAGAGATTACTGTCAAGCATGATGCTCTTGTTAATAGCCCTGATTATGCTGGCAGGGACGGCTTGTGTACCCATACCAGCGGCCAAATCGCCGTCTGAGCAGATGTCACCGTCTAAAAGCGTTGAGACAACTCAAGTAACAGCTCAATCAACCGAACCGTCCACCGAGATTGTTGATCTGACGGTGTTTGCGGCAGCGAGCATGACGGAAACGCTGACGCAAATCGCCGGGATGTATAAGGCTGTAGTACCCAATTTGATGATCACGTTCAACTTCGATTCGTCGGGTACGCTCAAGACACAGATTGAGGAAGGCGCGGCCTGTGATGTGTTCATCTCAGCGGCGCAAAAGCAGATGAACCAGCTGGATCTTGCCCATAGCGGAGACGACAACCTGAATGGACTTGATTTTGTGGAGCAGGGAACACGCGTGAATATACTCGAAAACAAAGTGACGCTTGTGGTACCTAAGGGTAATCCTAAAGGGATAGAGAGCTTTGATGCGATGGCTGAAAAGCTCAAAGCGGGCGAGATACTGCTGGCAATGGGCAACAGCGATGTGCCTGCGGGGCAGTACGCTCAAAAAATATTCGCTTTTTATGGGCTGGATGAGGATCAACTCGCCAAGGCTGGCTCCATTACATATGGCACCAACATAAAGGAGGTGGCCACGCAGGTAGCCGAAGCGAGTGTAGACTGCGGCATAATTTACTGTACAGATGCTTACAGCGCTGGCCTTGACATTGTGGATGAAGCCACATCAGATATGTGCGGGCAGGTGATCTATCCGGCAGCGGTACTGAATATCAGCACGAATAAAGATGCGGCCAAGGCGTTCCTAGATTATCTTTTAACCGATGAATGCATGTCGGTGTTTGAAAAGGTTGGCTTCAGTGCTGTGAAGTAAGCATAGCGAAGGGTGAGAGCGAGGCGGCAAACGGTTATCGCATCTCGCCTGTTTCCTTGGAGGGTGATATGGATTGGTTTCCGCTTTGGAACAGCATCAGAATCGCGGCGGCAGCGTGTGCCTTAGTTTTTTTTACAGGCATACTCTGTGCTTATTATGTGACGCGTCTGCCAAGGGTTGTAAAAGGGATTGTAGATGTGATATTAACGCTGCCGCTGGTGCTGCCGCCCACCGTGTGTGGATGGTTCTTACTGATGGTATTCGGACTGAAGCATCCCGTGGGGCAGTTCCTGCAGCAGTATGATATACAGCTTGTGATGACGTGGTACGGCGGCATTCTCGCTTCGGCAACGGTAGCCTTTCCGCTGATGTACAGAACGGCGCGCGGCGCGTTTGAAAGCTTCGATGAAACACTGGGCTGGAGCGGCAAAACACTCGGTTTGTCTAACACGTTTATATTTTGGCGTATACGCATCTCCGTATGCAGACAGGGTATTCTTGCGGGAACGGTGCTCGCCTTTGCGCGGGCTCTTGGAGAATATGGCGCAACCAGCATGCTGATCGGCTATACTCCGGGAAAAACAGCCACGATATCCACCACGGTTTATCAGCTTTGGCGCACCAACGACGATTCAGGCACAATAAAATGGGTGCTCGTTAATCTGGCCATCAGCACGGTGGTGCTGCTTGCCGTGAATCTGCTTGAGCGAAAAGCGAAGTCGAGGAGGCACGCATGAGCCTCTACGTGAACATTAAAAAGAAGCTGGGCAGCTTTTTATTGAATGTGTCGTTGACATCTGAAAGCGGCGTGACCGGCTTGCTTGGTGCATCGGGAAGCGGCAAAACACTGACGCTTCGGTGCATTTCGGGCATATTGACGCCCGACAAAGGGACGATTGTCCTCAACGGCGTCACACTGTTTGACAGTGAGAAGGGTATCAACCTGCCGCCGCAAAAAAGAAAGATCGGTTATCTGTTTCAGAATTATGCATTGTTCCCGAATATGACGGTCGAGCGTAACATTGCCTGCGGGCTGCATCACGAAAAGGACAAAGCGGCACGCAAAACGGCAGTTGCCGATATGATTGAGAAAATGCACTTGAAAGGGCTGGAAAAGCACAAACCGCATGAACTCTCAGGCGGTCAGCAGCAACGAGCGGCGCTGGCGCGTATACTCGTGGGCAAGCCCGACATATTGCTGCTCGATGAACCATTCAGCGCGCTCGACAGCCATTTGAGAGACCATCTGCTCATCGAACTTTGGCATACACTTAAAACATTTGATGGAGATGCGTTGCTGGTGACGCACAGCCGAAATGAAGCCTACAAGCTGTGCAATCGGCTTGCGGTAATGGACAGCGGACATCTGACATGTGTGGGCGATACCAAGGAGATTTTCAGCCATCCAAAAACGCGTGCGGCGGCTGTTCTGACCGGCTGCAAGAATATTGTTGCGGCGCAGAAGGCGGGAGAGACTTGCGTATTTGTGCCGGAGTGGGGCGTTACTTTTGAAACCGAGAAAACGATTGGAGACGGCCTTTGCGCCATTGGTGTACGTTCTCATTGCTTTGATGTGAAGGCGAAGCAAAACTCTTATCCCATTCGCCTTGTTGATCGGAGTGAAGAACCCTTTGCGTCGACATTGAGGTTTGTGTACGAAAACCAAAAGATGAACAGTGAACCGGTTTGGTGGCGCGTTATAAAAACGGATAACCAAGCCGATTTGCCACGGAGCATAGGTCTTGACCCTAAAAACGTTTTGCTTCTTTACGAATAGAAAAAGAGAGGCTTAACAGCCGATTATGTTTTACTACATTAATACTATATTTTGTTTAGTATTGCATGGATTTAAAGGGGACTTATAGACCAAATAGACACAGCAGAATCGCTCAAAACTCCTTTATATAGGCACATTCGGCTTCACACCTTATATACTGACCCATAGGCCTACCGCCTCCTATCGTAAGGCCGAGCATTCGAGTCGCGCCGGGAACGCCAAAATGCCCCAAACCGCAGTGCTTCGGGGCATTTCTCAACCGTTTCCCATTATGACCGCCGTCCATTCTTTATCGGACAAACGGTTCCAAGCTTCAATCGCAGCATGGTTCTTTCTCCTGCGGTTTCTTCTGTTTCTGTTGTTCTTCAGACGCTTCTTCTTCGGGGATTTCCTCCAATTCAACACAACAGCAGCCGTTCTTTTTCTTTTTTTCTTCATGGCTATTAGGTTAAGTCAGCAAACCGTAATGGCGGTGACTGAGTCACCGCAAATAGCAGTCTGTCGAATATCCAACCCTCCATTTTTCTTCTGTTGAACCGATAGCAATACTCATCGAGATAACTCTGTAAGTGT